>DATLLM010000541.1:0-2440 GCA_035537855.1 Chloroflexota bacterium
CTGTACGCCCTGGGGATCATCCTCTACGCCCTGCTCGAGGGGCAGGTGCCCTTCCGGGCGCCGACCGCGCTGGCCGTGCTGCGCCTGCACGAGACGGCCCCCCTCCCCGAGGCGGCGCACGCCCCCCCGGCGGTGCAGGCGGGGAGCGGGGCGAACCCGGGCAGGGAGGCCGCCACCGCCCGCAGCACGGCGACCAGCTCGGAGGGGGACTGGTAGCGATCCCGGGGGCGCTTGGCCAGGCAGCGGGCGAGCACCGCCTGCACCGCCGGGGGGGCGTGCGCCGCCTCGGGGAGTGGGGCCGTCTCGTGCAGGCGCAGCACGGCCAGCGCGGTCGGCGCCCGGTAGGGCACCTGCCCCTCGAGCAGGGCGTAGAGGATGATCCCCAGGGCGTACAGGTCGGCCCGCACGTCGGCGGCGCCGGAGGCCCACTCCGGGGCGCTGAACGCGGGGGTGCCCACCAGGCTGCCCGGGTGGGTCAGGCCGGGCAGGCCGTCCACCCGGGCGATGCCGAAGTCCAGCACCTTGACCTGGCCGTCCACCAGCTTGACGTTCTGGGGCTTGAGGTCGCGGTGGACGATGCCGTGGGCGTGGGCGTCCTCCAGGGCGCGGGCGATCTCCAGCACCACGGCCAGGGCCTCGGCCGGGGGCAGGCGCCCCTCGCGGCGCAGCCGCTCCTGCAGCGTCTCGCCGGCGACGTACTCGAGGACGATGAACGGCGTCTCGGCGTCGGCGTCGAGGTCGATCACCCGCACCACGCGGGGCGAGCTCAGGGCGGCGGCCGCCTGCGCCTCGCGCCGCAGTCGTTCCCGGTAGACCGGATCGCGGGCGAAGTGGGGGAGCAGCACCTTGATCGCCACCGCCCCCCCGGTGCGCAGGTCCGTCCCCCGGTAGACGGTGCCCATGCCCCCCCGGCCGATCGCCTCGCCGGCGAGGTAGCGGCTGGCCAGGAGCGTCCCCGGGGCGACCTGCACACGGAGATGGTAACGGTGCGACCGGGGCGCCGCCCGGCGCCCTTGACGCCCCCTGCGGTCCGTGCGATACTTAAGTACATACTTTACTATTGGAGGGGTTGCGGATGCGACGGCTGCTGTTCTTCATGATGGTCAGCGCCAACGGCATGTACGAGCGCGCCCGGTGGGACGTGGGCTGGCACGAGGTCGACGACGAGTTCGACGCGTTCGCCGTCGACCAGCTGCGCTCGGTCGATACGCTCCTCTTCGGCCGGGTGACCTACGAGGGGATGGCCGCCTACTGGCCGACGCCGGAGGCGATCGCCGGCGACCCGGCGGTGGCCGGGCCGATGAACGCCCTGCCCAAGCTGGTCTTCTCCAGCACCCTGGAGTCGGTCGACTGGAACAACAGCCGGCTGATCGGCGAGGACCCCGCCGCCGCCGTGGCCCGGATGAAGACGGAGGGCGGCGGCGACGCCATCATCCTGGCCAGCTCGGACCTCTCCCTGACCCTCGCCGGGCACGACCTGATCGACGAGTACCGGCTGATGGTGAACCCGCTCTTCCTGGGGACGGGGAAGCCGGTGCTGCAAGGCCTGCGGGCGGACGTCGCGCTCCGGCTGCACGCGGTGCGCACGTTCGGCAACGGGAACGTGCTGCTGACCTACCGCCCCAGGCGCGCCGGCTAGCGCTCGGAGTCGGGTGCGGGGGTCGGGCGCACCGGGCCTACCGGGCGCACCGGGCGCAAGGCGGGGATGAAGCGCCGGGCGATCGGGGGCAGGGCGATCATCACCACCACCATCACCGCCGCCGTGATCCGGTCGTCGTTGGTCACGGCGGCGGTGGCGATGCTCGTCGCCAGCAGCATGGTGAACCAGACGAGGTCGCCGGCGATCGCCGCCAGCCACCCGGGGAGGTTCCGCACGGGCAGCCCGACGGCGAGCATCCCGGCGGTGTAGACGTCGACGCCGAAGCCGACGGTGCCGATGCGGAAGAGGAGCGGCAGAGTCCCCCGGCTGCCTCCCGGGGCCTGGTCGGCCATGGCCTCCGGGGAGATCCCCGTGCCGAGCGTCGCCAGACGCATCAGGCGCTGCCCGACGGAGGCCAGCAGGGGCACCCGGCCGCCGGCCCGGCGCATGACGCTGAACGAGGGGTGGCAGATGCAGGCCCCCAGCAGGTCGGACAGGAAGTAGAGGCAGAAGGTCAGGGCCGGATTGATCCCGGCGTGGCGGGCGAGCAGCACGCCGGCGGGGACGCCCGGGCCGACGGGGAGCCAGAACAGGGCGAAGACGAGCACGACCGCCCCGCCGGGGAAGACGGCGGCCGCGCTCAGCAGACGCTGGGGGTCGACGATCCCGGTGAGCACGGCCGGGTCGGTCGGATTGAAGAGGTCGAAAGGGTTCACGGGTGACCGGCGCGTCTTTCTGCGTCGAGCGGGCGGTGCCGGCGGCGGGGGCGATGCAGGCCAGGGCGGTGAGGGCGACGTGCTC
>DATLLM010000542.1:0-3653 GCA_035537855.1 Chloroflexota bacterium
GTCTCGATCATCTCCCGGTAGTCCAGGTAGGGGCGGAAGGCCGCGCCCCCCGGGCCGCCGAAGCGGGCGACGAAGCGGTCGAGGCGCGCCTGGCCCCGGTTGGCCACCGCCACCACCTCCGTCTCCGGGACGGCGGCGTAGCCGCCGAAGTGGCCGTACGGCTTGCTGAAGCTCCCGATGGGCACCTCGTCCTCGATCAGCCCACCCATGCGGCCGGTGCCGATGATGGCCACCCGGTACTTCGCGCTCATGCGGATACCCCTCCTCCCTTGCTGTCCGGTCTGGAACGGCGTTTCAAACTCCCCACTCCGGCGCGAATGGTACCGTTTGCGCGCACCACGAGAGCGACCGGGATGACGAGTAGCACCACAAGCAGCAAGGGCAGCGTGACCACCGTCCTCGGCCCCGTGGCGGCCGGCGCCCTCGGCCTGGCCATGGCCCACGAGCACGTCTTCTTCGATCTCTCCTGCTACTTCACCCCGTCTGAGGACGACCCCCGGGGGGAGTGGGCGACGGCGCCGCTGACGCCGGACCGCCTGTGGTGGCTACGCACCCACCCCATGAACAGCCGGCCCAATCTCGTCCAGGACAGCGTGGCGACTGCCGTCGCCGAGGTGGGCGCGTTCAAAGCGGCCGGCGGGGGCACGTTGGTGGACGTGACCACGGTGGGGATCGCCCCCAACCCCCTCGGGCTGGCCGAGGTCTCGCGGGCCACCGGCGTGCACATCGTCGCCGGAACGGGCTACTACATCGGCTCGTCCTACGCCGCGCAGGTCGGCGATGCTTCGGTCGAGGCGCTCGCCGATGGCCTGCGGCGCGAGCTGCACGAGGGCCTGGCCGGAACGTCCGTGCGCGCCGGGCTGATCGGCGAGCTGGGCGTCGGCGATCCCCCGGACGACGTGGAGTGGCGCGTCCTGCGCGCGGCCGGCCGGGTGCAGCGGGAGACCCGCTGCGCCGTGAGCCTGCACCCCGGATGGGGCCCGCCCGGCGCCCGCACCGCCGCCCGGCTGGCCGAGGAGGCCGGCCTCGACCCGCGGCGCACCACTCTCAGCCACCTGGACAACCGCTTCCGGGAGGACCTCGCGGCTTTCCGCGAGGTCGGCGCGCGGGGCTTCTTCCTCGACCTGGACTGCTTCGGGCGCGATCTCTACTACCCCCACATGGACACCCAGCTCCCGTCCGACGCCGAGCGCATCCGCATCCTGCTCGGTCTGCTGGACGCCGGCCTGGAGCGGCAGGTGCTGCTCGCCCAGGACATCTGCTTCCGCCACGAGCTGGTCGCCAACGGCGGGTACGGCTACGCCCACGTGCTGCGCTCGATCCGCCCCCGCCTGCGCCGCGCTGGGGTGAGCGAGGCGACCCTGAACACCATCCTGATCGACAACCCCCGGCGCTGGCTCGCCGGGGAAGACTGAGGAGCTGGAGACGCCCACCATGAGCGCTGCGCCCGCCTTCCGCGTCGGATTCGTCGCCTCGCCGCACCCCCACGCCGCCATGCACCTCAAGACGCTCGAGGTGCTCCCCGAGGTGGAGCGGGTGCTCTGCGCCGGGGTCGGCGACGCGGACGGCGCCGCCCTGGCCGCCGGCCTGGCCAAGGCGGAGGCCGCCGGCGACGTGAGCGACCTGCTGGCTCCGGGAGCGGTCGACGCCCTGGTGGTGTGCGTGCGCAACGACCTCTGCCCGGCGCTGCTGGAGGCCGCCGTCGCGGCCGGTCTGCCGGTGATCTTCGAGAAGCCCGGGGCCTTGCGGGCCGCCGACCTGCGCCGGATCGCGGAGCAGGCGGCCGGCCGCGGGCTGACCATGGGCACCTTCTTGCAGTGGCGGGGCCACCCGGTGATCCAGGAGGTGCGCCAGGCCGTCGCCGGCGGCGCGCTCGGCCGGGTGATGGCGGTCGAGGCCCGGATGGTGACCTCCCAGGTGCGCTACCGCGATCCCTCGCACTGGCTCTTCCGGCGCGATCTGGCGGGCAGCGGCATCCTGTCCTGGCTCGGCTGCCACTACCTCGACGCCCTCTGCTTCCTGCTGGACGAGCGGGTGACCGAGGTGATGGCCCTGGTGGGCAGCCAGAACCCGGAGGGCGTCGAGGTGGAGGACACCGCCGGGGTGGTGCTGCGCTTCGCCGGCGGCGCGCTCGGCACATTGAACGCCGGCTACCTGCTGCGGGGCAGCAGCTCCGGCTACTCCGGGGCGGCGTACGACACCTTCATCGCCCTCCGCGGCGAGTACGGCGACGCGCGCCTGCCCCTCTCCGACGGGCTGGCCTACAGCCTGTTCAGCGAGGCCCCCGGCTGGCGCGCCGGTGGCCGGCGGCAGCGCCGCTTCGAGCCGCCGCCGTCGCCCGCGTACGGCGGCGCCGCCGGCGAGGACTTCCTGCGCCAGTTCCTGCTCGCCGCGCGTGGCGGGGAGCGGGCGCTCGCCCCGATCGAGGCCGCCGTGCACGTCCTGGAGATCGTCGAGGCCGCGCTCGAATCCTCGGCCGGCGGGCGCCTCGTCCGCCTCTAACCGGCGGCCCGCACGTCCGTTCGGACGAGGGTCCGCCGGGGGAGGGCGAACCTGCGGCGCGGACGCCGGAGCCCGCTCAGCACGCGGAGCCCCCGTCCGTTGGGACGAGGGTCCGCCGGGGGAGGTACTAGATGTGCACGACGAGGGGCGTGCCCACTCCCGCCCAGGTCCAGAACCAGCGAGCGTTGGCCTCCGGCATGCCGAGGCAGCCGTGGCTGCTGGGCAGGCCGAAGAGGCCGGCGGGGCGCCAGTAGTTGGTGTGGATCGCCGCCCCGTTGCCGGTGAAGTACTGCGTCCACTTCACGTTCTCCAGGCGGTAGTCCGGCACCTCGAGGGTGTCCAGGCGCAGCAGGGTGCTGCCGATCATCGTCTCGTTCTCCACCCGGCGCTGGATGCGGAAGGTGCCGGCCGGGGTCTCCCAGCCCGGCCGGCCGGAGGTGGTGGGGGCGATATACGCCGGGCGCGAGCCCTCGTAGGCCACGACCACCTGGTGGGTCAGGTTGACGTCGATCCACTTCGTGCCTCCCGAGCCCGGGTTGGTCGCCGGCGGGGCCGGGGCCTGGGTGACCGGCACGGCTCGCAGCAGGCTGGAGTAGATGTAGCGGTCCCCCGCCGGCTCGCCCAGAGCCACGTCCTGCCAGGCCCCGCCCCCGTCCCGCCGGCGCACGCCGGTGACCCGCGCCCAGGTGCGGTTGTCCGGGTCGAGCTCCTCGCCCTCCAGCCAGGCGCTGACGGTGACCTGGTCGCCCGAGCGCACCTGCCCGGCCGCGCCGATGAAGGTGTGCGGCTCGGTGCGCAGGTTGACCACGTCCGCCACCACCGTGCCCTGCCAGCCTCTGACCTCGATGGCGGCCGCCCTGGGCGGCCCGGTGGGGCCGACGGCGGCGGCGTCGACGAAGGCGTAGCCTTTCGTCCTGGGGTTGAGCACGTGCAGCCGCGGGCCGTCCTGGGGGCGCATCACCAGAAAGGCGTCCCCCGGGGCGACGCGCCCGAAGCTGATCCCCCCGGACATCGCCGACCACAGATCGCTCCCCCGGAAGGCGGTAACCCAGGTCGGGCGGTAGGCCGGAACGGCCGGCGGCGGCGGCGCCCCCGCGGCCGCCTCCTGCCCGTCGGCGGGAGCGTTCTCGGGCGCCGGGGTGGGCTCGGGC
>DATLLM010000543.1:0-2881 GCA_035537855.1 Chloroflexota bacterium
GGTGACTCGCGCCGAGCCCCGCCCCGTTGTCGCCGTGGAAGTACTCGTAGAACAGGAGCAGGTCGCGCCAGTGGGGGTCGGTCTGGAACGTCTCTGCTCCGCCGTGGACCGGGCGCCGGCCCGTGGCATCGCGCAGGAAGATCGCCTCCAGGCGCGCGGCCAGCTCGCGGCTGACCTCGTACAGGTTCAGCTGCCGGCCCGAGCCGGTGGGGCACTCCACCGTGAAGCCGTCCCCGTAGTAGGCGTAGAGCTGCCGCAGGGCCCGGATGAGCAGGGCGTTGATGGGGAACCAGACGGGGCCCCGCCAGTTGGAGTTGCCCCCGAAGAGGCCGGAGGTCGACTCCGCCGGCTCGTAGTCCACCCGGTACTCCTGCCCCCCGACGGCGACGACGAAGGGGTGGTCGGCGTGGACGCGGGAGACCGCGCGGATGCCGTGGGGGCCAAGGAACTCCCCCTCGTCCAGGAGGTAGCCCAGCACCCGGCGGAGCTTGGCCTCGTCCAGGGCGGACAGGAGGCGCCGCCCGGCGGCGCCGGGGCGCCCGACGTGGGCGAGGCTCGCCCCCAGCGCCGGGTGCGCCGCGACGAATTGGCGTACCCGCTCCATGAGCGCCGGGAAGCGCTCGAGCACGTCGGCCTCGACGACGGTGGCGGCGCACAGGGGCAGCAGCCCCACCAGGGAGCGCACCTTGAGGCGCCGGGCGCTGCCGTCGGGCAGGCGCAGGACGTCGTAGTAGAAGCCGTCCGCCTCGTCCCACAGTGCGTCCGGGTCGTCCCCGCCGCGGTTCATCGCGGCCGCGATCCACAGGAAGTGCTCGAAGAACTTGAGGGCCAGGTCCTCGTAGACCGGGTCGTCGTTGGCCAGCTCCAGGGCGATGGCCAGCATGCTCTGGCAGTAGAAGGCCATCCAGGCCGTGCCGTCCGCCTGCTCCAGGTGGCCCCCGGTGGGCAGGGGGGCGGAGCGGTCGAAGACGCCGATGTTGTCCAGGCCCAGGAAGCCGCCCTGGAAGACGTTGCGTCCCGAGGGGTCCTTGCGGTTGACCCACCAGGTGAAGTTGAGCAGCAGCTTGTGGAACACGCGGCGCAGGAAGGGCCGGTCGCCCCGGCCGCCGCGCTCGCGCTCCAGGTCGTAGACGAAGAGGGCGGCCCAGGCGTGCACCGGCGGGTTCACGTCGTCGAAAGCCCACTCGTAGGCCGGCAGCGCCCCGCTGGGGTGCTGGTACCGGTCGCCGAGCAGCAGCTCCAGCTGCCGCTTGGCCAGGTCCGGGTCGGCCAGCGCCAGGGGCACGGCGTGGAAGGCCAGGTCCCAGGCGGCGTACCAGGGGTACTCCCACTTGTCCGGCATGGAGACGACGTCGTCGTTGAGCATGTGCCCCCACTCGCGGTTGCGACCGCCGGCGCGCCCGGGAGGGGGCCCCGTGTGCTCGCCCAGCCAGCGGTCGAGGTCGTAGCCGTAGTACTGCGCGCTCCACAGCATCCCGGCCAGGGCCTGGCGCAGCACCCGCGCGGCGTCCTCGCCGGCCCCCGGTGGCATCAGGGCGGCGTAGAACGCGTCCGCCTCCCGCCGCCGCGCCTCCACCACGCCGTCGAAGGCGTCCCCGAACGGCGCCCCGCCGGCCGCCGGGTCGGCCGGGTCGGCCGGCTGGCCCGGGTCCCGGGTCGTCAGGCGCAGCCGAAGGGTGGCGCTCGCCCCGGGGGCCACCGTCAGGCGGTAGCGCGCAGCCGCCTTGGTCCCCGTCTGCGCCGGGTTGACGGCGCCGGCTTGCCCTCCGACGACGCAGTCGTTGATGCCGTCCTTGACGTACGGTGTGCGGTTGGGCGTCCCGAACAGGCGCTGCGCGTTCGTCTCGTTCTCCGTGAACAGCAGCGGCGCCTCGCCCTCGCAGAGCAGGTAACGCGTCCCCAGCTCGGGGTGCACGGCGGCGATGGCGCGCGCGTCCGGGGCTCCGGAGACGGCGCGCAGCTCCGGCCGGGGCGCGTCCGGCCGCACATCCGGCGCGGTCCAGGTGTTGCGGAACCACAGGGTGGGGAGCACCTCCAGCGGGGCCGCCGCCGGCCCCCGGTTCCAGACCGTGATGCGGACGAGGACCTCCTCCGGCGCCGCCTTGGCGTACTCCACGAAGACGTCGAAGTAGCGGCTCTCGGCGAAGGCCCCGGTGTCCAGCAGCTCGTACTCCGGCTCGTGCCGCGACCGCCCCCGGTTGGTGGCCACCAGGTCGGCGTAGGGGTACGCCCCCTGAGGGTACTTGTAGAGGTACTTCAGGTATGTGGAGGTGGGGGTGGCGTCCAGGTAGAAGTAGTACTCCTTGACGTCCTCGCCGTGGTTGCCCTCGCCGTTGGTCAGGCCGAACAGGCGCTCCTTCAAGATCGGGTCGGCCCCGTTCCACAGGGCGAGGGCGAGGCACAGCCGCTGCTGGTCGTCGCAGAAGCCGGCCAGGCCGTCCTCGCCCCAGCGGTAGGCCCGGGAGCGGGCGTGGTCGTGGGGGAAGGACTCCCAGGCGCTGCCGTCGGCGGAGTCGTCCTCGCGCACGGTGCCCCACTGGCGCTCGCTGAGGTAGGGACCCCACCGGCGCCAGGGGACGGCCGCGTCCCGCGCCGCCGCCAGGCGGCGCTCCTCGGCGCCCTCGGCGCCCTCGGCGCCGCCCGCCGTCGCATCGCCCGCCGTCGCATCAGACCCCATCGCGTTTGCCTCCACCCCGAACTCCCGCTCGTCGCCCGCACCGTCCCCGACACGTCGTCGCCGGCGACGCGGCGGTCATCGCCGCCAGCACGTCCAGGACGGGGGTCTCGGCCTCCGACTCGGTCAGGTCCTCGGGCATCTCGGGCTCCTCTCGCGCGGGACGGGGGCACACCGCGCGCCCCACCGCACGGCAACGATAGGCCG
>DATLLM010000544.1:0-4595 GCA_035537855.1 Chloroflexota bacterium
CGACCATCGCCAGGGCGACGGCGTGGAAGGCCAGGTCCCAGGCGGCGTACCAGGGGTACTCCCACTTGTCCGGCATGGAGATGACGTCGTCGTTGAGCATGTGGAACCAGTCCCGGTTGCGGACGTTCAGCCGCTTCAGGACCCGGGCCGGGTGCCCCTCGTGCTCCTCCAGCCAGCGGTCGACGTCGAAGTAGTAGTACTGCTTGCTCCACAGCATCCCGGCCAGGGCCTGGCGCATCACCGCCGCCTCGTCCGTGCCCTCCAGATCGGGCGGGGCGACGGCGGCGTAGAAGTCGTCCGCCTCCTGCCGGCGCTGCGACAGCAGGGCCGCGAACGCCTCGCCGAACGCCTCGGCCGGGGCGGCGTCCGCCGGCGGCGTCGTGCTCAGCCGCAGCCGCACCCTGGCGCTGCCCCCGGCGGCGACCGTCAGGCGGTAGTGGGCGGCCGCCTTGGTGCCGCAGAGGGCGGGGTTGACCGCCGCCGCGCGCCCCTCCACCAGGTACTCGTTGATGCCGTCCTTGACGTACGGGGTGGCGTTCGGGGCGCCGAAGAGGCGCTGCCGGTTGGTCTCGTTCTCGGTGAAGAGCAGGGGCGGCGGCTCGGGCGCCCCCGCGCACCGCAGGCGGTACGTCCCCAGCCCGGGCACCTCGGCGGCGACGACGCTCGCCCCGCCCTCCACCGCCGCGGCGCGCAGCTGCGGGCGCGCGGCCGGCGCGTCGGCCCGCGGCGCCGGGGCCGCCGTGCCGGGCGCATCGGGCGCCGCCCACGTGTTGCGGCACCACAGCGTCGGCAGCAGGTGCAGCGCCGCCGCCTGCGGCCCCCGGTTCCAGACGGTGATCTCGATCAGCACGTCCTCCGGCGTCGCCTTGGCGTACTCCACGAAGACGTCGAAGTAGCGTCCCTCGTCGAAGACGCCCGTATCCAGCAGCTCGTACTCCATCGTCTCCCGCCCCCGGCGCCGGTTCTCCTCGATCAGGGCCGCGTAGGGGAAGGCCCGCTGCGGGTACTTGTAGAGGGCCCGCATGTACGAGTGGGTGGGGGTCGAGTCCAGGTAGAAGTAGTACTCCTTGACGTCCTCGCCGTGGTTCCCCTCGGCGTTGGTCAGCCCGAACATGCGCTCCTTGAGGATCGGATCGGCCCCGTTCCACAGGGCCAGGGCGAAGCACAGGCGCTGCTTGTCGTCCGAGATGCCGAGCAGGCCGTCCTCCCCCCAGCGGTAGGCCCGGGAGCGGGCCTGGTCGTGGGGGAAGTGCGTCCAGGCGTCCCCGTTGGGCGAGTAGTCTTCGCGCACCGTACCCCACTGGCGCTCGCTGAGGTACGGCCCCCACCGGCGCCAGGCGACCTGCCGCTCCCGCGCCGCGTCCAGGCGATCCGCTTCCGCCGTGCTCACGCCGGCATTGTAGTCTTCCCCTCCACCCTGGAGCCGCGCCCGCCCGGCGGCGGGAGCGCCCGATAGAGTACCTCGATGGAGTACCCCGATGGAGTACCTCGTGGACGGCAACAACGTGATGGGGCAGCGCGTCGGCTGGCACCGCGACCGGGCCGGCGCCCGGCGCCGCCTGCTGGGCGAGCTCGCCCGCTTCGTCCGGCTGTCGGGCACGCCGGTCAGCGTCGTCTTCGACGGCGCGCCGGACGCCGCCGCCCCGGACGGGGCGCTCGTCGACGGGGTCCGCGTGCACTACGCCGCCCGCGGGGCGGACGCCGACGGGCGGATCGTCGATCTCGTCGAGCGGGCGCCGGCCGGGCAGGTCCCGGTGGTGGTCACGTCCGACCGGCAGCTGGCCGAGCGCGTCCGCCGCCGCGGCGCCCGCGTCGTCCGCTCGGGCGAGCTGCGCCGCTCCCTCGACGGACTCGACCCGCCGGCGGGGTGAGGGCCGGCGGGGTGAGGGCCGGCGGCGCCCGCGGCGCCGGCGGCGCCGGCGCACGGGGGGCGGACGCGCTACGATCGCGCTGCCGCGCAGGCCGAGCCGGACAGGAGGCGCCCCGTGACCACCGCGACCGACGTGACGATCCAGGAGCAGCTCCGCCCCGCGAATCTCGAGGACGAGACGCTCAGCTTCTACAAGGCCATCGGCGTGGACTACGTGTCCGTCGTCGCCGGCCCGGACGTGATGGACGGCGCGGACCGCCTGGACTACTGGCGCCGGGCCTGCCAGCTCGTCGAGTCGCACGGCATGCGCCTGATGAACGTCGCCTCAACCGGCTGGGACGACATCTCCCTGGCCCGCCCCAACCGCGACGCGGCCATCGCCGCCTGGTGCACCCTGCTGCAGAATCTGGGCGCGGCGGGCATCCCCACCCTGGGCTACAACTTCAAGCCGGCGGGGAACTTCCGCACCGCGTCGGTGCCGCCGGGCCGGGGCGGGGCGGCCTACAGCACCTTCGACTACGAGGCGCTGATGAAGGCGCCGCCGCACTTCCCGGAGAAGGTGGCGACCGAGGAGCAGATGTGGGAGCGTCTGGGGTACTTCCTGGAGCGCGTGCTCCCCGTGGCCGAGGCGTGCGGCGTCCGCATGGCGCTGCACCCCAACGACCCGCCCGTCCCCGAGGCCCTGGGCGGCACCGCCCCCATCACGGCCTCGCTCGACCAGTTCGAGCGCATCTTCCGCATGGCCCCCAGCCCGTGCAACGTCATGCTCTTCTGCCAGGGGTGCGTCGCCGAGATGGGGGAGGACATCCCGGGGGCCATCCGGCGGATCGGGGCCCAGGGGAAGATCGCCTACGTGCACTTCCGGAACATCCGCGGCACCCCCCGGAAGTTCCAGGAGGTGTTCCTGGACGAGGGGGACGTCGACATGTTCCGCGCCATGCAGACGTACCGGGAGGTGGGATTCCGCGGCCCGTTCATGATGGACCACACCCCCCGCTTCCCGACCGAAGGCGCCACCGCCTGGGGCGGCCGGGCGTTCGCCGTCGGCTACATCCGGGCCCTGATCCAGGCGGTCTACCGCTAGCGGCGGGCGGTCGCCTGCGGCCCTGGCGACGCCGGCCCCCGGCCCGGTACGGTGCGGGCGGACGCGGAGCAGACGCGGAGGAGATACGACCGTGCGCTTGAAGGACAAGGTAGCGATCGTCACCGGGGCGGCCAACGGCATCGGCAAGCGCACGGCGCGGCGCTTCGCCGAGGAGGGCGCCCGCGTGGTGGTGGCGGACGTCCAGGACGAGGCCGGCCAGGCGGTGGTGGCGCGCATCCAGGCCGAAGGCGGCGTGGCGAGCTACGTCCACTGCGACATCCTGCGCGAGGACGACCTGAAGGCGGTGGTGGCGGCGGCCGTCGCGACCTACGGACGGCTCGACGCCTTCGTGGCCAACGCCATGGTCACCGCCGCCCGTACGGCGGTTGAGGCCACGGCCGAGGAGTTCGACCGCGCCATGGCCGGCATGCCGCGCGCCGCCTTTCTGGCCGCGAAGTACGCCATCCCGCCTATGGCCGAGACCGGGGGCGGCGCCCTCGTCTGCATCTCCTCCGTCCACGGGCTGCTGCCGGCCCGGAATTCGCTCGGCTACGAGGTGGGGAAGGCCGCCCTCTTCAACCTCTGCCGCCAGATCACGGTCGACTACGGCCCGCAAGGCATCCGCGCCAACGCCATCTGCCCCGGCGGCGTGCAGAGCCGGCTGGAGGACGAGGACCCGACGCCGGACACGCCGCGCAGCCGCTACACGCGCGAGATCTACCCCTCGCGGCGCCTGGGCTGGCCCCTGGACATCGCCAACGCCTGCCTCTACTTCGCCTCGGACGAGGCGTCCTGGGTGACCGGCCAGCTGCTGGCGGTCGACGGGGGGCTGACCAGCCAGCTCCAGGACGACCTCGCCTTCCGGCTACGGGACTACCTCAAGACGAACGCCGACGCGCTGGAGTGACCGCCGGCGGCGCTACCCCCCGCCGCCCGCCGCGCCGCCGCGGGACGCGAGGTAGCGCCGCCAGTCCCCGAAAGCGGAGATCTCCGGGTGGCGCCCCTCGGCCAGCCGCCGGGGGTAGAGAATCCCGGGCACCGTGCGCCCGTCCGAGAGGTGCACCGGCCCCCGGTACAGGTCGGGCGGCTCGCCCGCCTCGACGCGCCGCCAGACGGCCTCAGGCAGCCGGTAGAGCTCGCCGGCGACGGCGACGCCGGCCTCCCCGGGCTCGACCTCGAACATCCCCGGGTGCCGGTCGCCGATGGAGTAGAGCCGGTACCGCGGGGCGGTGCGCGCTTCCTCAACGAACGCTGCGCCGGCGAGGTTGCCGTGCAGGGCCAGGCCGCGCATCAGGGTGCCGTTGACGAACAGGAGCGAGTCCGGGTCCATCCGCCGCGCGATGGTAGGCGGCGCGCCCGGGAGCGCGCCAGCGGGCGGGGCCCGCTGGCGCCCCGGCTACGCCGGGCGCCCCTGAGGCGGGGCGGTGGCGGTGGCGGTGGCGCTGGCGCTGGCGCTGGCGGCCGTCGCCGTCGCCGTCGCCGTCGCCGGCGTGCCGGTGGCCGCGGCCGGGAGCGCGGTCGGGGTCGCCGGCGGCGTGCCGCCGGCCGTCGCCGTCGGGGTCGCCGGCGCCGGGGTCGCCGGGGACGCGGCCGACTTGGGCGGGCGGGAGGTCGCGGTGGCGCTCGGCGTCGGGGTGGAGG
>DATLLM010000545.1:0-2205 GCA_035537855.1 Chloroflexota bacterium
GGACGGGGTGCCGGACGGGTGGTACGCCACGGCGCCCCGCCCGGCGCTCAGCCCGCGCTTCGGCCTGGACGGCGGCGTGCGCCACTCCGGACGCTGGGCGGCGACGGCCGCCGGCGACGGGAACGCCCACTGCTTCGGCAAGTGGGGGCAGGTGATCCCGCTGCGCGGCGGGCGCCACTACCGCGTCGGCGTCGCCTTCCGCGCCGAAGGGATCGAGGCGGTCAACGTCAACCTGCTGATGGCCCTCGTCTGGCGCCTGCCGGGGAAGGCCAACAAGGCCTGCCCGACCGACCACTTGAGCGCGTTCCGGGCGCTCGACGCGGGCTGGACGCTGGCCGAGGGCGTCTTCCGGGCGCCGCCGGAGTGCACCGCGCTCGACCTCGAGCTGTACTTCCGCTTCGCGCCCCGGGGCACGGTGTGGTGGGACTCGGTGGCCGTGCAGGAGGTGGCGCCGCCGGCGCCGCGCCCGGTCACCCTGGCGGCGGCGCGCTGGCGCCCGACGCCGGGCAGCAGCTACGAGGCGGACATGGCCGAGATCGGCGACCTGCTCGACCGCGCCGGCCACCAGCACCCCGACCTGATCTGCCTGCCGGAGATGCTCAACTTCGGCGGGCGGCGCGCCGCCGGCTACGAGGCGATCGCCGAGCCCCTGCGCGGGCCGACGTTCGACCTGCTCAGCCGCAAGGCGGCGGCCTACCGCAGCTACGTCCTGGGCTGCATCTACGAGCGCGACGGCGACTTCCTGTTCAACACCGCCTTCCTCCTCGACCGCGCCGGCGAGCTGGCCGGCACCTACCGGAAGGTGCACCTCTACTGGCCGGAGGAGCGCGAGGGGATCAGCCCGGGAGACGGCGTGCCGGTGTTCGACACCGACTTCGGCCGGGTGGGGGTGATGATCTGCTACGACAGCTGGTTCCCGGAGATGGCCCGCCTGGTGGGGCTGAAGGGGGCCGAGGTGCTGCTCTTCCCCAACGCCGGCTACGGCGAGGAGCAGGTGCTGGCCCGGCCGGGGGACAACGCGATGTACCTGGTGGCGAGCGCGATGAACTCGCCCTCCCTGATCGCGGGACCGGACGGGCGGGTGCTGGCCCGCACCGCCGTGAACGGCGTGGTGGTGGCCACGGTCGACCTCGCCGACCGGGTGACGGCGCACCCTAACGCCGGGGGCACGCTGAACGCCAGCCCGGGCGGCCGGGTGGCCTCGCGGCACGCCCCGTCCCTGCGGCTGTACGACGAGCTGCTCGACCTCGTGCGCACCCCCGGCTGACGCGCGGCGCGCCCGCGGGCGCCGGCCCGGCGCTCAGGCCGGGCCGGCCTCGTGGTGCCAGCGAATCTGGGGCAGGTCGGTCTTGGGCGGCGGCGGCCAGTGGTCGCCCCGCTGGCTGGAGAGGCCCTTGTTCGGGCCGGGGACGAAGCGCCGCGCGGGGAGGCCTTCCAGACGGTCGCCCCGCGCCCAGCGCTCGTCGCCCCCGTAGAGGCGCTCGATCAGCCGGCCGGTCAGGCGGTCGCGCACGGCGGCGACCGCCGCGGGGACGTCCGCCGGGCCGGCCAGCAGGTCGTCGCGCTCCTGCGGGTCGGACGCCAGATCGAAGAGCTGGCTGCGGTTGCCCACCGGGTAGTAGATCAGCTTGTGCCGGCCGTCGCGCAGCATGCGGGTCGCGCTGGCGTCCTCGCCGATCTCGCCGTAGTACCACTCCCGGCGGCGCTCGCCGACCATGGAGAGGCCCTCGACCGAAGGGGGGATGGGGATTCCGCAGAGGTCGAGCAGGGTGGGCATGACGTCGTGGAGGCCGACCAGGCGGTCGTCCGTGCGGTGGTGCCCCACCCGCGCATCGCCGTCCACTCCGGCCAGGATCATGGGCACGTTGGCCGAGGGGTCGTAGAACAGGCGCTTGGCCCACAGGCCGTGGTTGCCGAGCATGTCCCCGTGGTCGGCGGTGAAGCAGACGACGGTGTTGCCCAGCAGGGCCTCCTCCCGCAGCACGCCGATGACGACCCGCAGCTGGTGGTCGATGTGGGTGCAGAGGGCGTAGAAGGCGCGCCGGGCCGCCTCGATCCCGGTGGGGGTGAGGGAGTCGGTGTCGGCGCGCTGGGCCTGGAGGGCGAAGGGCAGGGCGGCGCCGTCCCGGGCCCACTCCCCGCAGACGGGGGCGTCGATCGGCACGTCGCGGTACAGGTCGAGGTAGGCCTGGAGGGGGACCAGGG
>DATLLM010000546.1:0-6009 GCA_035537855.1 Chloroflexota bacterium
CCTGCGGCGGCGGACGCCATCGCCGAGCAGCTGGAGCGCCTCGCCGCCGGGAAGACCGAGGCGGAGCAGGGCGACCGCTCGGCGGCGAGCGCCCGTCCGGCGGCGGCGCAGCTGGCCGCAACCGCGGCGGCGACGGACGACGAGCCGGCCGCCGTCCTGCTCAAGGCGGCCCAGACCGCGTCGGCCGAGACGCCCGAGGGGGCCGCCGTCGTCCGCGGCGCCCTCGACGTGATGGAGCCGGGGGCGGCGCCGGCGCCGGCGGTCGAGCGCGGGCGCACGCTGCTCAAAGAGGCCGTCCTGCGCCGCATGGGGCCGCTGCAGCGCCTCGACGCCAGGGTCTATCTGACCGTCAACGGGATTCCGCACGCCCCGTGGTCTGACCGGCTCGCCAACGGGATCACCGTCTGGACCACCGGCGGCTGGGTCTGGTCCGGGGGCGTCCTCCTGGCCCGGCTGGCGGGCGTGCCCCATGCCGGGGCCGCTCTCCGGGACGTGCTCCCCAGCGTCGCCGTCGCCACCTGGATCGTAGAGCGCCCGGTGAAGGCCCTCTTCCGGCGCCGGCGGCCGTTCGTCGACGTCGTGCGCGCCCTGGTGGTGGGCAAGAAGCCGGGGTCCTGGTCCTTCCCCAGCGGCCACACCGCCGCCTCGTTCGCCGCCGCCTGGATTCTGAGCAAGTCCTGGCCCCGGCGGGCGCCGCTCTTCTTCGGCCTCGCCGGCCTGGTCGGCGGCAGCCGCGTCTACGTCGGCGCGCACTACCCGGGCGACGTGCTGGTCGGGGCCGGCGCCGGGATGGTGCTGGCCGAGCTGGCCAACCGCCTGAACCGGGCGCTGCGGACGCGCTGGCGCTAGCACCGTCCCGGCACCGCCGGCGCGGCCCCCTGCCGGCGGCGCCGGTCAGTAGTTGAGGCGGAGGAAGACGCTGTTGGTCGGCAGGATGTCCCGCCAGAGCTCGATCAGCCCCTGGTAGACCCGGCCGACGGGGCGCACCCGGCGATCGAGGTCCACCAGTCCCAGGGGATTGAGGGTGCCGTTGTCCTCCCTCAAGGCGGTATCCCAGTCGACCTGATCGGTCAGGCTGTACCAGGTGAAGCCGCAGATCGGGATGCCGTCCTGCTTGAGCCGAATCATGTTCGCCCACTGCTTGCGCAGCCAGCCGACGGCGTAGGGGTCCCAGGTGTTCGTCTCGGTGTGCATCACCGGCAGCTTGTAGCGGTCGAAGTACTGCCGGGTCAGGACGTAGTAGCCGAAGATCTCCCCGGACGGCACCGTCGAGCCGTCGCCCATCAGCAGGTGCTCGTTGGTCGGGTAGTAGTCCGTGCCCATGATGCAGTTGGCGCGGAGGTCCTGTTCGAGGAACCAGTGGTACTCCTCGCGGGTCAGTCCGTTGGCGAGCAGGTACTCGTACATCCGCGCGGAGAGCGGATAGCCGTAGGTGAGGTCGAGGGCCAGGAATCGCTTCTCGTTGTGGAAGTCGGCCTTCGGCACGGAGCCCGGGTTCTCGGCGTGGAAGTACTCCGAGGACTCGCTCTGGATGAAGGTCACGCCCCCGTCGCCCGGCTCGCCCCGCTGGGCGGCGACCTCCAGGATGCGCCGCATCGCCCGCAGGTTCGCCCGGCAGAGGTGCTTCAGGGCGGTGACGAAGCCGCGGTCGGTGTTCAGGCGCTCGTTCCACCAGCCGTACTGGCCGGAGAACAGGGCGGCGACGTAGATCTCGTTGACCGGCGTGTACAGGCGCACCCACGGGTAGCGGGCGGCGAAGGCCCCGGCGTAGGCGGCGAAGTGCTCGGGCCAGGCCGGGTTCTGGAAGCCGCCGATCCAGTCCGGTACGCCGAAGTGGCAGAGGTCGACGATGGGCTCGATCCGGAGCTCGCGCAGGGCGTTGAAGGTCTCGTCGGCGAAGTCCCAGTCGTACCGGCCGGGGCCCAGGTGGGTGCGGTAGTACGGCGGGCCGAAGCGCAGGAACGGGATGCCCAGCTCTTTGACCAGCCCGAAGTCCTCCCGCCACCGCCGGTAGTGGCCGGTCTTCGCCATCTCGTCGACGCGGACGGTGCGGCCGTCTTTGAGCAGCACCGTGGGGTAGCTGTTCTCGATCCCGGTGGCGAACATGAACGGGGGCATTCGGCTCTCCAGAGCGCTCGATCTCCCGCCTCCCGGCGACGCTCCGGGAGGCGCCGGGGCGCCCGCCGGGCTAGCCGGACGGGTGGACGCGCCGGCCGGCGACGAAGGTGGCCCGGCAACGCAGCTCCGAATCGTAGACGGCCAGGTCGGCCCTGGCGCCCGGGCGGACGACGCCCTGGTCCGGCAGCCCGAGCAGCGCCGCCGGGACGGCGGCGCTCATCACGAACAGGTCGTCGAGGGAGACGCCCAGCTCCGACCGTAGCACCCCCAGGTTGCGGTCCATCGGCGAGACGCTCCCGGCGATGGTGCCGTCTTCGGTCTTCGCCGCGCCGCCGGAGACGATCAGGCGCCCGCGGCCGGCCCGCTCGTAGACCCCGTCCGGCAGCCCGGCGTAGCGCACCCCGTCGGTCACCAGGCAGGTCCCGCGCGGGCCCTTGGCGGCGAGCAGGACGCGCATGGCTCCGGGATGGACGTGGACGCCGTCGGGGATCAGCTCGGCCACGAGGCGGCGCTCGGCGAGCACCCCGCCGACCGTCCCGGGGTCGCGGTGGGCCAGGGGCCGCATGGCGTTGAAGGTGTGGGTGGACTTGCGCGCCCCGGCCGACGCCGCGTCCAGCACCTGCTCGTAGCTCGCGTCCGAGTGGCCGACCGAGGGCAGGATGCCCAGCGCCACCATCGTCTCGATCGCCGCCAGGGCGCCCGGCAGCTCGGGGGCCACGGTCATGCACTTGATCCACCCCCCGGCGGCGTCTTGCAGCCGGCGCAGATCGTCCACGTCCGGCCGGCGCATCGTCAGGGGCGAGATGGCCCCGCGGCGGTCCGCATTCAGGAACGGCCCCTCGACGTGGATGCCGGCGATCGCGGCGCCGTCCGTGCGCCCGGCGTGCCCCTCCCCTTCGGCCAGCCGGGCCAGCTTCGGCAGGGCGGCCAGCAGCTCGTCCCAGGTGCCGGTGATCGTCGGCAGCAGGGCCGTCGCCCCGGTCGCCGCCCGGTAGCGGGCGACGGCCAGGGTGTCCTCCGGGGGCCCCGAGGAGAAGCTGCAGCCAGCGCCGCCGTGGGTGTGGAGGTCGATCGTGCCCGGGGCGATGAGGTGCGGCCGGTAATCGAGCACCTCGGCGCCGGGGGGGGCGTCGCCCGCCGGCACGAGCAGCGACGCGATGCGCCCGCCCTGGAGCACGACCCCGGTGGCGCCGGGATTCCCGGCGACGGCGCCGCCGAGCAGGTACGTCCGGCCGGAGGGCACCGCTCAGCCCGCGCGCTTCCGGGCGACCACCTGCTCGGCCGCCCGCACCACGTCGCCGGACGTCAGACCGTACTTCTCCATCAGCTCGTCGCCCGGCCCGGACTCGGCGAACGTGTCGCCGACGTTGACGAAGCCCACCGGGCAGGGGTGCAGCCGGGCGACGCCCATGGCCACCACGCTGCCCAGGCCCCCGTGGGCCAGGTGCTCCTCGGCGACCACGATGGCTCCCGTCTCCCGGGCGGCGCGCTCCAGGGCCGCCTCGTCCAGGGGCTTCACGCTGGCCATGTCCAGCACGCGGGCGCTGATCCCCCGCTCCGCCAGCACGTCGTGCGCCTGGAGGGCGGCGGCGACCATCAGCCCGTTGGCCACGATGGTCAGGTCGCTCCCGTCCCGCCGCTGGTTCGCCTGCCCCACCTGGAAGGCGCACTCCGCCTCGGTCTCGTAGACCACCGGCGCCTTGGGCCGGCCGACGCGCAGGTAGACCGGCCCGTCGTGGGCCATCATCGCCTTGACCGCCGCGCGGGTGGCCACCTCGTCCGCCGGCACGAGCACGGCGAACCCGGGGAGCGAGCAGGCGAGGGAGACGTCCTCGATCGCCATCTGCGACGGGCCGTCCTCCCCGATGGAGATGCCGGCGTGGCTGCCCACCGCCTTGACGTTCAAGTGGGGGAAGGCGACGCTCATCCGGAGCTGGTCGTAGGCGTTGCAGAGCAGGAAGCAGGCGAAGCTGGCCACCACCGGCACCGCCCCGCTCGCCGCCAGCCCGGCGGCGACCCCGACCATGTTGCTCTCGGCGATGCCAAGATTGAAGAACCGATCCGGGTGGTCCTGGCCGAACCACTCGGTGCGCGTCGAGTTGCTGACGTCGCCGTCCACGACGACGATCCGCTCGTCCGTCTTGCCGATCTCCCGCAGCGCCTCGCCGAAGGCGTCCCGGGTCGCCTTACCCAGCTTGAGCTCGTACCGCTCTGACGTGGCAACCATCGCTCTCCAACCTCCCTCCGATCGTCAGCCGGCGAGCTCGGCCAGGGCCCGGGGCAGGTCTTCCTTGGTCACCGCCCGGCCGTGGTACGTCCAGTCCGCCTCGACGAACGAGACGCCCTTGCCTTTCACCGTGTGGGCCACGATCGCCTGCGGCTGTCCGCTGACGGCGCGCACGCGGTCGAACGCTGCCAGAATGGCCGGCATGTCGTGGCCGTCGATCTCCTCGACGTGCCACCGGAAGGCCCGCAGCTTCTCCGCCAGAGGCCGGTAATCCAGCACCCGCTCGAGCAGGTTGGACTGCTGGGCCTGGTTGTGGTCGACGATCAGGGTCAGGTTGTCGACCCGGTGGAAGGCCCCGGCCATGATCGCCTCCCAGATCTGCCCTTCGTCCATCTCGCCGTCCCCGGTCATCACGTAGACGCGGTAGGGCCGGCCGCCGCCGTTGCGGGCGTGCAGGGCGTGCCCGAGGCCGATGGAGAGGCCCTGTCCGAGCGATCCGGTCGAGGCCTCGACGCCCGGCAGCCGGCGCATGTTGGGGTGCCCTTCGAGCGGGCTGCCGAGCTGGCGCAGGGTGTCCAGCAGGCCGCGGTCGAAGTACCCCTGCTGGGCCAGGATGGCGTAGAGCGCGGGCGAGGCGTGGCCCTTGGAGAGGATGAAGCGGTCGCGGTCGGGCAGCTGCGGCTGCTTTGGGTCGTGGCGCAGGATGCCGGCGCAGTAGAGCGCGGTCACGATGTCGATCGCGGACATCGAGCTGGACGGGTGCCCCGACCCGGCCCTGGTGGTCATGGTCAGGATGTCCCGGCGCAGCCCGCGGGCGATCTCGGCCAGCTCGCCGGCGTCCGGTACGCCCGTCGCCGGGGTGGTGGTCGGGGTGGCCGGCGCGGCCGGCGTGGTCACGGTCTGTTCGCGGAGAGTCCCCATCGCTCCCCTCCCTTCGAGGCAGTATATCCGCCGCCGGTGTGCACTTCTGGGGCCGCCGGCTCCTGGGGCGCCGGAGGGGCGGGGACCGGACGGCGGCCGGCTCCGATCTCACGTATCCTAACCGACACCCGCCCGCCCGGGCCTTCCCGGCGGACGCCCAAACCGTTGACGTAAGGCCCCGTCGGCCGTTCACTGTAATCGCCCGCCAGGGGCAGATACGAGCGTTGAGCATTGAGTATTGAGGGAGCAGCCGTGAGCGCAGAGCCGAGGGGAGCAAGACACCACAAGCGCTGGAGGTGGGCCGCGCTCGGTCTCGGCGCGGTCATCCTTGGAGTGGCGTTGACGGCGCCGTCGCCCGCGGCGCAGGCCCAGGCGCCCGCGCCCACGACGTCCCCCACGGTCACGCCGACGGCGACGCCGCCGCCCCTGCTGTTCGACGATTCGGACACCTTCCTCACCTACAGCGGCCTCTGGGCCACCGTCCAGGACGCCAAGGCCCGCGGCGGCACGCTGCACCAGGCGCGCGAGCCCCAGGCTCGGATGCGTTTCCGCTTCAACGGCCCCTACTTCAAGTGGTACGCCGTGCGCGGCCCGAACCGGGGCCAGGCGCGGGTCAGCGTCGACGGCGTTGAGGTCAAGGGCAGCCCCTTCGACCTCTACAAAGCGGGCGACCCGGCCTACGACCTGATCATCTGGCAGGGGGGGCTGGACAGCGCGCAGCCCCACACCCTGGTGATCGAGGC
>DATLLM010000547.1:0-12135 GCA_035537855.1 Chloroflexota bacterium
CGGCCGCCGGCGGCGGCCCGGCCCCCGCCGCCCCGGCCGCGAGCGGCGCCGGCGCGCCGGGCAGCACGCAGGGCGCAGCGGGCGCCGGGCAACCGGCGCCGGCCGGGAGCGGCGCCGCCGGCGGCGCCCGACCCTAGGCGCCAGGCCGTAGACTCTTCTGGACGGGCGGACACGCCGGGCACCCCCGGCGCCCGGCCGTTGCGGGCCGGCGTGCTGGTCAGAAAGAGAAAGTGCAGACGGTGCAACGCTACGGGTCGGGGCCGGGACGGAACGAGCGGGACGAAGTCGACCGCTTCCAGAGCCTGATCCAGGACATCTACCGCGAGGTGCAGCGGGTGATGGTCGGGCAGGACGACATCCTGCGCGGCGTCCTGACCTGCCTGCTCGTGGGCAACAGCCACGTGCTCCTGGAGGGGGTCCCCGGCCTGGGCAAGACCCGCCTGGTGCGCACCCTGGCCGAGGCGCTCGACCTGGAGTTCGCCCGGGTGCAGTTCACCCCGGACCTGATGCCGGCGGACATCACCGGCACGAACATCATCAGCGACGAGCCGAGCGGCGAGCGCCGCTTCCGCTTCGAGCCGGGGCCGGTCTTCGCCAACCTCGTACTGGCGGACGAGATCAACCGGGCGACGCCCAAGACGCAAGCCGCGCTGCTCGAGGCGATGGCCGAGACGCAGGTCACGGTGGCCAACGTCCAGCACCGCCTGCCCGGCCCGTTCATGGTGCTGGCCACCCAGAACCCGATCGAGATGGAGGGCACCTACCCCCTGCCTGAGGCCCAGCTCGACCGCTTCCTGTTCAAGATCAACGTCGGCTACCCCACCACCGCCGAGCTGGTCACCATCCTGGAGCGCACCACCTCGGACGCCGACCTCGACGTGCGCCGGGTGGCCCGGGCCGAGGACATCCTGCGCCTGCAGGCCCTGGTCAAGCAGGTGCCCATCGCCGGCCACGTCACGGAGTACGCCGCCCGGCTGGTGATGGCGACGCACCCGGATAGCCCCGAGGCGCCCCGCAGCACCCGGGACTACGTCCGCTTCGGGGCCAGCCCCCGCGGCGCCCAGGCCCTCGTCCTGGCGGCCAAAGTCAACGCCCTGCTGGACGGGCGCTTCAACGTCGCGTTCGACGACATCCGGCGGGTGACCCACGCCGCCCTGCGCCACCGGCTGATCCTGAACTTCGAGGCGGACGCCGAGGGCGTGACCACGGACTCGGTGATCGACCAGATCGTGATGAGCGTGCGGCCGGAAGAGGCGGAGACGGTGAGCCGGTGACCGCGGCCGAGACCCGCCCGCCGCCGGAGGGCGCCGGCGGGTCGCTGCGCCAGTACCTCGACGAGGCGCTGCTGCGGCGCCTGGAGCGGGTGCAGCTGGTCTCGCAGCGGATGCACGGCGCCGCCAGCCACGGCGGGCGGCGCAGCAAGAAGCGGGGCACCTCGGTCGAGTTCGCGGACTACCGCGAGTACGCCCACGGGGACGACCTGCGCCAGATCGACTGGAACGTCTACGGGCGCTCCGACCGGCTCTACGTCAAGCTGCGCGAGGACGAGGAGAGCCTCACCGTCCACCTCCTGGTCGATTGCTCGAAGAGCATGGACTGGGGGCGCCACAACAAGCTCGCCTACGCCCGCCGGCTGGCCGGCGCCCTGGGCTACGCCGCCCTCGCCGGGCAGGACATCGTCGCCGCCGCCGGCTTCAGCGAGCGCCTGCTGACCCCCCTGCCGGCGATGCGCGGCAAGGGCCAGACCGGGCGCCTGTTCGGCTTCCTCAACGGCCTGCAGCCCGCCGGCCAGACCGACCTCAAGGCCGCCCTGCGCGCCTACGCCATGATGCACCGGCGCAGCGGGATGGCCGTGCTCATCTCGGACCTGCTCAATCCCGGCGGCCTGGAGGGGCTCACCGCCCTGCTCGACCGCGGCTTCGAGGCCGTGCTGATCCACACCCTCGATCCGGTCGAGGCCGATCCGGAGGACGAGGGGGAGGTGGAGCTGGTCGACCGGGAGACCGGGCAGACCCTGCGCATCTCCCTCGATCCGGCCACCATGGACGCCTACAAGCGCCGGCTGGCGGACTGGATCGCCGAGATCGAGACCTTCTGCGCCAAGCGCCGCGTGCGCTACCTCACCGCCAGCACCGCCGTGCCCCTGGAGGACCTCATCTTCCGCCAGCTGCGCGCGCGCAGGATCGTGACGTGAGCCTGCTCAGCCCCTGGGCGCTGGCCTGGGCCGCCGCCGCCGCCGCCATCCTGGGGCTGTACTTCCTCAAGCCGCGCAGCCGGCGGGTCGAGGTCTCCAGCACCTGGCTGTGGCAGGGGGTGCTGCGCGAGGAGTCCGCCCGCAGCCCGGTGCAGTGGCTGAAGCGCCACCTGCTGCTCCTGCTGCAGCTGCTGATCGCGCTGCTGGCCATGTTCGCCCTGGCCCGCCCGGCCCTGAATCAGCTCCAGCCGGTGGGCCGCACCGTCGTGCTCGGGATGGACGTCTCGGCGGCGATGCTGGCCAACGACGGCGACTCGGCGGCCGGGGCGGCGGCCGGCGCGGCCGCGCCGGCCGCCGGCCAGACCTACACCCGGCTGGACGAGGCCCGGGCGCGGGCGCTCGCGTTCCTGCGCGGGCCGGAGTTCAGGGCCGGCGACCGGGTGATCGTGATGCGCCTGGCCGACCGGGCCGAGGTGGTCGCCCAGGGCACCCTGCCGGACGACCTACCCCGCCTCCAGGCGGCGGTCGGCGGCCTGCGCGCCGTCGCCGCCGAGCTCGATCTGTCCCAGGGCCTCGAGGTCGCCGGCGGGCTGACCAGCACCGCCCGGGTGGGCCAGCTGGTGCTCTTCACCGGCGGCGTCGCCGATCCGCAGCGCGTCACCCGCCCGCCGGAGCTGAACATCACCGTCATCCCGGTGGGCAAGGGCCAGGCGGACAACCAGGCGGTCACCGCCCTGGCCGCCCGGCGCACCGCGACCGGCGATCTGGAGGTCTTCGTCCGGGTGCGCAACTTCGGCGACCAGCCGGTGCAGGGCGCCCTGCAGCTGCGCGTGGACGGGCAGGCGGCGCAGCCCCAGCCGGTCGCGCTGCCCGCCGGGGGCAGCCAGCCCCTGGTGCTGACCGAGTTCCCCACCACCGCCTCGGTGGTGGAGGCCACGTTCGTGCGCGACCCGCCGGACCTGCTGCTGCTGGACAACCAGGCGACGGCCGCCGTCACCGTTCCCCCGCTGCGCAAGGTGCTGCTCGTCGGCGGGCGCAGCGACCAGCTGGAGCGGGCGCTGCGGGCCGTCCCCGGCGTCGAGCTGACCAAGACCGACCCCCAGCGCTTCGACCCCAAGGGCGGCTACGACGTCTACGTCTTCGAGGGCTGGTTCCCGCCGGCGCCGCCGCCGGGGCACTGGCTGCTGATCGACCCGCCGTCTTCGCAGTCGCCGGTGCACGTGGGCGGCGCGCTCGGCCGGCGCACGGACGGCGCCCGGGAGGTGAACGACGCCCAGATCGTGCGCGTCCTGCCCAGCCCGTTGCTGCAGGGCGTCGACCTGACCGGGGTGGGCGTGCAGGAGGCGAAGAAAGTCGACCTGCCGGACTGGGCGGAGGAGGTGGTCGCCGCCCGCACCGCCCCGCTGATCTTCATGGGCTACCCCAGGCCCTACCGGGCGGCCGTCTTCGCCTTCGACCTGCGCCCGCCGACGACCAACCTGTTCGGCCGGGTCGGCTTCCCGGTGCTGATCGCCAACACGATCAACTGGCTCAGCGGGGAAGGTACCGACGGCGGCGAGCAGACGCCCGGCGAGGGGCGCTTCACCCCGGGCGACGCCCTCCTGATCCAGCCCCTGCCGCGGGCCACCCGGGTGGAGATCCAGACCCCCGCCCGGCGCGCCTACCGCTTCGACGGCAACCAGCCGGTACGCTTCGTCGACACCGAGCGCCCCGGCGCCTACACGGTGACCCAGTTCGCCGGCGACCTGGAGATCGTGCGCCGGGTGTACGTCGCCAGCGTGCTGCGCCCCGGCCGGGAGGACGCCCTGGCCGACCTGCGGCCCAAGCCGGAGGTCGCCGCCCTCTCCACCACCGCCGGCGCCCAGGCCCAACCGCCCGTGTTCGGCCCGGGCCGGGAGACCAGCTTCGCCGAGTGGTGGCGCCTGCTGGGCGTGCTCGCCCTCGTCGGTCTGCTCGCCGAGTGGTGGTGGTTCCACCGTTGAGACTGGCGTATCCTGAACACGATGACGGGGCCTCCTGCCGGCTTCGCTTCCCCGTTCTTCCTCGTCCTCCTGCTCGCCCTCCCGGTGATCTACCTGCTGGGGCGGCGGGCCCGGCGGGACCGTAGAACGCGCGCCTGGCCCGCCAGCCTCTGGCTGCGCCTGGGCACCGTGGCCTGCCTCGTGCTCGCCCTGGCCGGGCTGCGCCTGCCGGCGCCGCCGCGCGAGGCGGCCACCGTCTTCGTCCTCGACCTCTCCGACAGCGTCTCCGCCGACGTGCGCGACGGGGCCAAGGTGTGGGTCCGCCAGGCCCTGGCCCAGGCGGGACCGGACGACCGCGCGGCGATCGTCACCTTCGGGCGCGACGCCCGGGTGGAGCTGCCCCTGGGGCACACGCGCGACCACCCGGTGTGGGGCGACCCGCCGCTGCCGGACGCCTCGGACGTGGCCGGCGCCCTGCGCCTCGCCGGCAGCCTGCTGCCCCCGGCGCAGTCCGGCGTGCTGCGCCGCATCGTGCTCCTCTCGGACGGCAACGAGAACGAGGGGGAGGCCCAGCGCTCGCTCCTGCAGCCGGCCCTGCGGGACGTGCAGGTCGCCGTCCTGGCCCTCCCCCTGCGCCAGCAGGACGCGGCCATCGCCGGCTTCGCCGTGCCCCCGGCGCTGCGCTCCGGCGAGCCGGCCGAGCTGCGCCTCGGCCTGACCTCCCCGGCCGCCCAGTCCGGGACGCTGCGGGTGTGGGCGCAGGGGGGGACGATCAATCAGCTGGTCTACGAGCAGCCCCTCGACCTCCCCGCCGGGCCGACGGAGCTGACCGTCGCCACCGGCGCCCTGACCGAGGGCAGCTGGGCCTTCAAGGCCCAGCTGGCCGTCGACGGCGACCCCCGCACCGAGAACAACGAGTCCTGGACCTACACCATCGTCGGCCCGGCGGCGCGCGTGCTGCTCGTGGAGGGCGTGCCGAACGAGGCGGGTACGGTGCGCGACGCCCTCGACGCCGCCGGCATCCAGGTGGAGCGCATGCGGCCCCAGCAGCTCCCCGTGCAGGCCGACCGCCTCGGCGCCTTCGAGGCCATCGTGCTGGCCAACGTGCACGGCGCCGACCTGCGCCGCGACCAGATGCAGGCCCTCAAGCGCTACGTCGCCGAATCCGGCCGGGGGCTCGTCCTGATCGGCGGCGAGCGCACCTTCGGCCTCGGCGAGTACGCCGACACGCCCCTCGAAGAGACCCTCCCGGTCACCGTGCAGCCCCCGGAGCGGGAGCAGGCCTCGTCGCTCGCCCTGGTGCTGGTCGTCGACCGCTCGGGGAGCATGTCCGGCTCGGACACCGGCGACCGGCGCACCACCCGGATGGAGCTGGCCAAGGAAGGCGCCATCCAGGCGGTGGAGACGCTCAAGGAGGGCGACCAGGTGGGCGTGGTCAGCTTCGACTACTCCCCCCGCTGGGTCGCCGAGGTGCGCACCATCCGCGGCCCGGCGGACGTGCGCGCCGTCGCCGACCGGATCGCCACCGTGCAGCCGGACGGGGGCACGGACATCTACAGCGCCCTCGACTACGCCCACCGCGGGCTCCAGCAGGTGCAGGCCCGGGCCAAGCACATCATCCTGCTCACCGACGGGGAGCAGGGCAGCCCCGCCCCGTTCGTCCCCCTGATCAACGCCATGCGCCGCTCCGGGATCACCCTCTCCACCGTCGGCGTCTCCGGAGACATCGGCAGCCGCGCCCAGGCCGACATGCAGGACTGGGCCCGCCGCGGGCAGGGGCGCTACTACTTCACCAACACCGCCCGGGACGTGCCCCGGATCATGACCCAGGAGGCCCGCCTCGCCGGGCGCAGCTTCGTCCAGGAGCGGGACTTCAAGCCCCGGCTGGTCACGGCCGCGCCCGCGGTGCGGGGCCTGATCCCGAACGACTTCCCCTCCCTGCACGGCTACGTCCGCGTCTCCCCCCGCGCCGGGGCGGAGACGGTGCTGACCAGCGACCAGGAGGAGGTCATCCTGGCCGAGTGGCAGTACGGGCTGGGCCGCAGCCTGGTCTGGACGGCGGACGCGCAGGGAGAGTGGTCGAGCGATTGGGCCGACTCGGACGCGGCGAAGCGGCTCTGGCCCCAGGCCGTGCGCTGGACGATGCCCGCCCCGTCGACGCCGGGCCTGCAGGTGGCCATCGCCGGGGACGGGGCGCAGGCGGGCGTCGTCGTCGAGTCCTTCGACGCCCCGGGGCAGTACCGCAACAGCCTGCAGACCGTGGCCGACGTCGCCCTGCCGGACGGGACGTCGCAGCGGGTGCCGCTGCCGCAGTCGGCCCCCGGGCGCTACGAGGGGCACTTCCCGGCGCCCACGCCCGGCGTCTACTTCGTGCAGGTGACGCAGTCCGACCCCCAGAACGGGCGCCTGGTGGCGCGCCAGACCACCGGCTACGCCTTACCCCACCTGCCGGAGTACGCCGTCAACCCGGCGAACCGGGTGCTCCTGGAGCGCCTCACCGCCGAGACCGGGGGCCCCCTGCTGAGCAAGCCGGGGGACTCCTGGGTGAAGACCACCCAGCAGCCCTGGCAGGCCCAGCCGGTCTGGCCCGAGCTGCTGGGGGCGGCCCTGGTGCTCTTCGTCGCCGACGTCGCCGTGCGCCGGCTGCGGCCGACGCGGCGGGACTTCGCCTTCGCCGGCAGCGTGGCCGCCGGGGTGCGCCGCCTGGGCCGCCGGCTGACCCCGGCGGGGCCCTTCCGGCGCCCCCGGCCGCCCTGGCGCGGGCCGCGCCGGCCGTCGCTGGCCGACCGGGTACAATGAGGCAGATTTCGTGGAACGCCGGCCTTCGCTGATTCGCCGCTGGTGGTTCCCTGTGGTGCTGGTCGCCGCCGGCCTCATGCTGCTCGGCGCCAAGCTCAGCGTGCGCTCCGTCGCCACCGGGCAGGCCCTGGTGCCCATCCTCGGCGCCCCCGCGCTCGGGCCGCCGAATACGCCGACGGCCACCCCCGGGGCGCAGCGCGTCCGCCTGCGGGTGCAGGTGGTGGACGACGCCGGGCGGCCCGTGCCCGAGGCCATCGTCGAGGTGCGCGACCGCTTCAACGGGGTCGCCGGACAGCAGGAGACGGGCGCCGCCGGGGAGGCTATCCTGGGGGTCAAGCCGGACAACGGCTACGTGGTCATCGCCCGCAAGGCCGGGCTGCCGCTGGGGCGCCTGGAGGGCGTGGACGTCGTCCTGCCCCTGGTCGGCCCGGTCGCCCCGGTGGCCGCGGGCGCCCCGGCCACGCCGACGCCCGCCCCGTTCAGGGGGCAGCTGGTGCAGGTCAGGCTCGGCCCGGCGCCGGGCGTCGCCGTCCCCCCTCCCGCCCCGGCGGCGCCCGGGGCGCCGGCCGCGCCGGCGCCGGCGCCGTCCCAGGCCGCCGCGCCGCGCCTCTTCGTCGGCCACAGCTCCCCCCGGATGAGCGCCGTCGACGCCTCGTCCAACCTGCTGCTGAAGCACAGCGAGGCCCTCGGCCAGGGGCGGATGACCCTGTTCAGCGTCTCGCGCGACCAGTCGCGCGTCTTCGCCGCCTGGTTCAGCGCAACGGAGATGCTCGTCCTCAACGCGTTCGACCTCTCCGTCGAGCGCCAGGTCTCGCTCGACGGCGGCGGGATCACGTCGCTCACCGTCAATCCCCAGAACGGGCGCGTCTGGGTCGCCACCCTGACGCCGGACTCGCCCGAGGCCGGGCTGCTGCACGAGCTCGACCCCGGCGGGTCGGAGGTGCTGCGGCGCATCCCGCTGCCCCAGAACGTGACCAACATCCGCTTCCGCCCGGACGGGTCGATCCTCTACCTGCCGAACCGCACCGGGAGCAGCCTGGGCTTCTTCGATCCGGTGGCCGGTCAGGTGACCGGCAGCGCGCGCCTGCCGCAGACGCCGACCACGGTCACCCCGTCCCCGGACGGAGCGCACCTCTACCTGGTCAACCTGGGGAGCAGCCGGCTGCTCGAGCTGGACGCGGCCAGCGGCGAGGTGACCCGGGCGCTCGAGGTGGGGACGGGCTC
Organism: Chloroflexota bacterium; assembly: GCA_035537855.1. Lineage (GTDB taxonomy): Bacteria > Chloroflexota > UBA11872 > UBA12225 > UBA12225 > DATLLM01. The sequence goes on from DATLLM010000547.1 coordinate 8,179, forward strand.
GAGCGCCGTGGCCGCCCACCCGGACGGCAAGCGCCTGTTCGTCGCCAACCAGAGTCTCGGCTTCGTCCAGGTGGTGGATCTGGATTCGGGCCAGATGGGCGACCTCATCCCGGTGGGGCGGGCGCCGATGGCGGTGACCCTGAACGCGGACGGCAGCGGGCTCTACGTGGCCAACGCCGGCTCGGCCAGCGTCAGCCTGATCGACCTGACCACGTACACCGTCCGGGAGACGCTGAACATCGGGGGCAACCCGGCCTCCCTGACGCTCGTCCGCCCCGCCAGCGGCTGAGCCCCGGCGCCGGCCGGGCGTGGGCCGGGCGCCGGCCGGCCGCGCCCCCGAACGCGACCGGGGCCGGCGTTAGCAGTCCGTCTTGCACAGTGCTAAGGGGGGCAGTATACTCCCACTGGCACTCTGGAGCCGCGAGTGCTAATCCGGGGGCGCTGGCACGTACCCGGAGGCAGGAGCGGCGCACGGTCGCAGCCGGCACCCGGACGTGGTGCGGACAGTCCCAAGGAGGTAGACAGTGCCGAAGCAGCTCGCATTCGACGTCGAAGCGCGTCGTAAGCTCAAGATCGGCGTTGACACCCTGGCCGAGGCGGTCAAGACGACCCTCGGGCCCAAGGGGCGCAACGTCGCGCTGGACAAGAAGTACGGTGCCCCCACGGTCAGCCACGACGGCGTGACCGTGGCCAAGGAGATCGAGCTCCCCGACCCGTTCGAGAACATGGGCGCCCAGCTGCTCAAGGAAGCGGCGACCAAGACGAACGACATCGCCGGGGACGGCACGACCACCGCCACCGTGCTCGCCCAGGCCATCGTGACCGAGGGCCTGAAGAACCTGGCCGCCGGCGCCAACCCGATGATCATCAACCGCGGGCTGGCCAAGGCGACGCAGGCGGTGGTGCAGGCCATCAAGGACATGGCCGTGCCGGTGCAGGGCCGCGAGGAGATCGCCAACATCGCCACCATCTCGGCGGCGGATAAGGAGATCGGCACCCTCATCGCGGACGTGATGGACAAGGTCGGCAAGGACGGCGTCATCACGGTCGAGGAGAGCCGCGGGCTGCAGTTCGAGACGGACTTCGTCGAGGGCATGCAGTTCGACCGGGGCTACAGCTCCCCCTACTTCGTCTCCAACGCCGACCGGATGGTGGCGGAGATCGAGGAGCCGTTCATCCTCATCACCGAGAAGAAGCTGAGCGCGATCAACGACATCGTCCCGGTGCTGGAGAACCTGATCCAGCAGGGCCAGAAGAACCTGGTCATCATCGCCGAGGAGGTGGAGGGCGAGGCCCAGGCCACCCTGGTGGTGAACAAGATGCGGGGCGTGCTCAACGTGCTGGCGGTCAAGGCCCCCGGCTACGGCGACCGGCGCAAGGAGATGCTCAAGGACATCGCCGTCCTCACCGGCGGCACCGTCATCTCCGACGAGCTGGGGCGCAAGCTGGACAGCATCACCATCGCCGATCTGGGCCGCGCCCGGCGGGTGGTGTCCGATAAGGACAACACCACCGTCATCGAGGGGCACGGCTCGAACGACGAGATCCAGGGCCGGATGAAGCAGATCAAGGCCCAGATCGACGACACCACCTCGGACTACGACCGCGAGAAGCTCCAGGAGCGTCTGGCCAAGATGTCCGGCGGGGTCGCCGTGATCAAGGTGGGCGCCGCCACCGAGACGGAGCTCAAGGAGAAGAAGCACCGCGTCGAGGACGCCCTCTCCGCCACCCGCGCGGCCATCGAGGAGGGGATCGTCCCCGGCGGCGGGGTCGCCCTGCTCGAAGCGGCCAAGGCCCTCGACGACGTCAAGCTGGAGGGCGACGAGGCGACCGGCGTGACCATCCTGCGCCGCGCCCTCGAGGAGCCCATCCGGCAGATCGCGGCCAACGCCGGCTACGAGGGCTCCGTCATCGTCGAGCAGGTGCGCCGCCGGAACGCGGAGAAGGGCACCAAGACGGTCGGCTTCGACGTCGTCCGCGAGGACTACGTCGACCTCGTCGAGGTGGGCATCATCGACCCGGCCAAGGTGACCCGCTCGGCCGTGGAGAACGCCACCTCCATCGCCGGCATGATCCTCACCACCGAGGCCCTGGTCACGGACATCCCCGAGGAGAAGCCGGCCGCGCCGGCCGCGCCGCAGTACTAGGGGAGTCCCCGGTCCGACGTCCCGGGTCCCGCGCCGCGGGACGCCCGGATCACGCTCAGCGCCCCCGCTTCCGGATGGAAGCGGGGGCGTTTTCGTGCTTGCGTTACCATTGGAGCGGAGGCCCGCCGGGCGATCAGGCGATCGGGCAATCGCCGGTGACCTCAATCTCGGACCTCGGACTTACGTATGCGAGTCGCCAGCTGCGTCGTCTGCGGCGAGCGCGTGAACGTGCTTCAGGAGAAGCTCGTCACCGCCCAGTGGGTGGACGCCGCCAGCGGGGGGCTGGTGGAGATGCAGTTCCACAGCCCCTGCTTCGTCCGCTGGTATCAGGAATCGGCGTCCTCCCGTCCGGCGCCGCCGGAAGCGCCGGCCCCGGCCCCGGCGGCGCCCCCGCCGGCGCCCGAACGCGCCGGCCCGCCGGCGCCTCCGCCGGCGGCGGCCCCGTCGCCCGAGGACGACCTCAGCCCGGCCGAGCGGGAGCGGCTCCGGGAGCTGCGCGGGCGCCTCGAGCACCGCGGCGGGCGCGCGGCGCGCCCGCCCGGAGGGGATGGGGAACCGGGCGGTCCGGGTGCGGACGGGCCGGAGCGCTCAGACGGCCAGGACTCAGGCCGCGCCGGGGACGGGCAGCAGGTTGAAGGCGACCAGCAGCGAGTACACGAGGACGACCAGACCCCACAGAACGAGTAGGGTCACGATGGTCATGATGTTCCCCCGCCAGACCGAGGACTCGGTCGGGGCGTTGACCGGGAGGGCGTACCTGTAGGGATCGATCGGCTCGGCCGGGACGGCGGCCGCGGCGACCGGGGCCGGCGCCGCGGCGGCGGCCGCCGGGGCAGCGGCCGCCGGCGCCGGTGTCGCCGGGGTGGCCGCCGCCGGCGCGGCCGCCGGAGCGGCCGCGGCGCCCGTCGCGCGCCCGGGGCGCTCGATCACCCGCGCCGGCGTGCCGTCGATGGCGCACTTGTTGTCGTTCTCCCGCCAGCTGGTGAGCAGCTGCGGGGTGTAGCACTTAGGGCAGAGCACCACCTGATCGCCGACGGCGATCGGCTTCTTCGTCTTGGGGTCCTCGGCGCCCACCCACTTGGAGTTAGCGAGCGTTTGGCGGATAGAGATGGCCGCCGCGGCGGGTGCTGCGCTGGTCTCGCTCATCGTTCGGTCTGGTCTTTCCTTCAGGCTACCATACGGTAGCGGGCTTGGGTCGGTAGAGGAAGTAGTCGCCGTAGACCGCGTCGAGGGCGTACGACTCCTGCAACGCGCCGAGCAAGGCGTCGTTCACCCGCTCCCTGCGCCACAACGGATCGTCGCCCAGACGGAAGCGCAGGACGACCACGGCGAAGTCCCTCCGGCGCACCGCGGCCAGCAGCGGCTCCTGATCCCAATCCGCCTGCGCCGCCAGCTGCGTGAACTCGAACGGTTGCAGGTAGAGCCGCCGGCCGGTGGTGACGCTGAAGCTCATCTCCTCGCCGAGCACGTCGCCTGCGGTCGCCCCGACGGCGGCGCTCGCCGCCGCGGCGGCGGCCGCGTCGGCCGCCGAGGGGTGCGCCGGGTAGCGGGCGCGGGCCCGCTGCTCGAGCGCCGCCGGCCCGGCGCCCCAGGGATCGAGACGCCACAGGGGCAGGCGCGACCAGCGGGCCGCCGCGAGCAGGGCGGCCGGCCCCCCGGTGGCCTGCACCGTCTCCGGCCCGCCGTCCGCGGCCGCGACCAGCACGTGCGGGACGTGGTAGGCCTGCTGCAGCCCGATCAGCAGCCAGACGCCGACGGCGCCGCCGAGGACGGCCGAGGCGACGGCGGGGAGGGCGATCGCCCTCCCCGC
>DATLLM010000548.1:0-8107 GCA_035537855.1 Chloroflexota bacterium
CAGGTCGAGCCCGGCCGGCCCGCCCGTCGGCCCGAGCACCTGGTAGGCGATGTGGGCGTCGCCGCTGCGGGCGTAGCGGGTCTCCAGTCGCATGCCGGGTTCCCCAGGCGCCGCGGCCCCAGCCGGTCTCTCGGGCTGACCGGGCGCCCCCGGTCCCGCCGGTCCCGAGCCGCTCGACCGCGGCGGCGCCCAGACCGGAGCGGCACACCGGGACCGTCTCCGAGGCCATCATCACACAGGACCGCCGCCCCGTCGAGCGCCGCCCCACCCGGCCGGTGGAGGCGATCCTGGAGGAGGTGCTCGGGGAGCTGTACCGGCCGCGGAGCGCGACCGCCGGGGCCGACCTGATGGCCCTCTTCCTGGGGGCCGAGCGCGCGTTCCTCGCCCGCTGGCGGTCGCCTCTGCCGGGAGCGCCGATCTACCTCGAGCGTCTCGGCGGTGACCGGCCGGGGGGCCCCACTACCTCACCCGGCAGATGGCCCCGGAGGCCCCGTCCGGCTACGAGCGCAAGCTGCTGGCCCTGCGCGAGGTGGCCGACCGACTCGTCCCCGAGGTCGGCGCAGGCGAGAAGCTGCGCCTGGTCGGCCACTGCCTCGACGGCATGCTCGGCGACGTCGCCCACGCCATTCGGGCGAGCGAGGGAGCCTCCCCGGCCTGATGCCCAACTCCCGTCCGGCCGCACCCGTCACCTCACGAACCCGATCTCGCGGTAGAGGGCTGCGGTCTGGGCGGCGGCGTCGTCCAGCACCTCCTTGACGCCGCGCTTCCTGTTCAGGGCGTCGGCGAGCATCGGGGCCGTGATCTGGCCGAACCGCTGGAACTCGGGGCCCAGGTTGGTCGGCCCGCCGTACTGGTCGAGGAGCTTGGTCATCTCCTGCATCTGGCGGTGCTGCAGGAACCCCCGGTTGAGGGCGGCCACCGACCTGCGGGGCGGGAGGAAGAAGAGCGTCTCGTTGTAGGCGAACAGGAGGTCGGGCTCGAAGAGGTGCGTCACGAATCCCCAGGCGGCGTCGCGCTGCTTGCCCGGCGGGGAGAGCGCCAGCCAGTCCGGGTAGACCCGGGCGTAGGGCTTCGGCGTGACCCCGGGCGGGGCACGATACCGTCCGCCCCCGGGGATGCCAGGGAGCCCGACGACGAGCTTCTCCAGCTCGGCCGGGGCGGTCTGCACGAAGCTGCGGATGGCCCCCTGGTTGGTGTACTGGCCGGCGTACTGCCCCGCGACGAGGTAGGGGGCGCTGGACGGCGCCGGCGGGAGGGGCTCCACGCCCGCGGGCTGGACGATGCCGTGGCGCTCCACCAGCACCTCCAGCGCGGGGTAGTAGTCCGGGCGGTTGAAGGTGACCCGGAGGTTGTCGTCGTACTCCCGGCCCCCCAGGACGCGCAGGTTCATCGCCCACTCGTCGACGACGGGGGGATTGAAGGCCGCCCGCACCAGCCGGCCGCCGTCGTGCTTCGTCGCCCGGCGGGCGAACTCCAGCTGCTCCTCCCAGGTCACCGGGGCCCGCGCCGTGCCGGTCTCGGCGAGGACGTCCTGGCGGTAGACGTAGGTCCGCGGGGCGACGAGGTAGGGGAGCCCGTACTGCTTGCCCTCCCAGGACGCCTGGGCCAGGGGGGCGGGGAAGAAGTCCGCCTTCTTGCCCCACTGGGCGAGCAGCCCGTCGACGGGGAGCCCCATCCCCCTGCGCGCGATCTCGGGGACGAAGGAGGCCCCGGTCTGGAAGACGTCCGGCGGGTTGTCCGCGGCGAAGCGGGTGATCAGCTGCTCGTGCATGTTCGTCCAGGTCGGCCAGTTCAGCTGCACCGTGATCTGGGGCTGCCGGCCCTGCCAGGCCGGGAGCACCTGGCGCTCGTAGACCTGCTGGGTGTCCGGGGTCCAGTCCACGATCCAGACCTCGAGCGCGGCCGGGGCGCCCCCCGGGGCCCCGCTCTGGGGCGCCGTTCGCCCGCCGCAGGCGACCGCGGCCGCGGCGCAGGCGCCCACGCCGACGGCCTGCCACCGCCTCCGTGTCATCCGCGTCGGCGGCGTGCGGGCGGCGGGTGCCGTGGCCATGGCGCACCTCTCCTCTGCGAGTACCGCAGTCCGGTTCCGCGCTCTGCGGGCGCTGAGCGGAGGACCGCCGCCGTGTGCTCGGTCAACCGCCCCGCGTCAGCAGAGCCAGACGACTCGACGCCTCGTCGCCAGCCTACTCCCGCCGGCGGCCCCGGCGCCAGCGGCCCCGCTGCGCCGGCGGGCATGGAGCACGACCGTCCTTCGGCACGCCGTCGCCTCCAAGGCGCAGGTGGCGGCCGGGGCGCCGGCGGCGCGGGCGCCCCTTCTGGGGCGGTACCACAACGGGACGGGCATGGCGGCGAGCTCCGGCACCGCAGGCGGTACCGGGACCTGGCTCCGACGGCAGGGCTCCCCTTCTGCGTCAGGCACCTGCGTCCCTGGGCGCCCGCAGGGTGACGCGCGGGCCCAGAGGGCGCCGGTTGGGCAGGGCCTCCTGGGCGCGGTGCTCGCGGCACGGTACGCGGCGGTGGCCGCGAGATCCCGCGGCGGCGTCCGCACGCGGGTACAGTCGGGCGACCGCCGCGGAGGAGTGACCGATGGCCGTGGACGAGCACGTCCACGGGGCCCGGCGCGGGGGGTGGTGCCGGCGCCGGGCGGCGCCGCGGCTGCGCGCCGCCGGCCACGAGGTCTACGCGCCGCCGCTGCCCGGGCTCGGGGAGCGGGCGCACCTCCGCTCGCCGGCGGTCGACCCGGACACCCACGCCGCTGACGTGCTGGGCGTGCTGGTGCGGGAGGACCTCCGCGGCGTGGTCCTCGTGGGTCACAGCGACGGCGGGATGGTGATCGCGGCGGTGGGCGAGCGCCAGGCGGGGCGTCTGGCCCGCTTGGTCTACCTGGACGCCTTCCTCCCCCCGCGACGACGAGTGCCTCCTCGACCTCTTCCCCCCGGAGGCGCAGACGTTGGCCCGGGCGGAGGGGGAGGGCTGGCACCTCCCGCCCCAGCGGGACGCGCGCCCTGACGGCGTCACCGACCCGGCCGGCGTCGCGTGGCTGCGCCGCACGTTCACGGCGCACCCCCGGAGGACCATGCAGCAGCCCGTGCGCCGCGCTGCGCCGCGCTGCGCCGGCGGCGCGGGCCCTGGCCCGCACCTTCCACCTTCGTGGCGTGCACCGCGACGGGGGGCGCCAGTAGCGCCGCGTGGGCGCGGGCGGAGGGGGCGGGACGTGCGCGAGCTGGACGCCGTCCACGACGCGATGGTCACCGCCCCGCGGGCCCTCACCGACGTCCTGCTGGACCCGGCTGCGACGCCTTGACCGGCGCCTGGCGCGCCGGATTGCGCCCCGAACGAGGCCGAGAGCCAGGGCACAGCGGACGACCGTCGGCTCGCCGTGGGGCGAACGCCAAACGTCAGTCCCGTGCTCCTCCCTCATCAAGTCCGAGCGGTGAACGCTGCCCGCGTACCGGCGCCTGTCCCCAGCCGGTGACCCGGCCGGGCGCCGCACGGCTTGGCGGTCGTGACGCCGCCGCCACCGCCCGCGCATGCCGGGTCGATGTCGCCCTCACCCGGTTCTGCGACACCCTCGACCTCCGCCCGGCCGCGTGAACGGTAGCCGCACCGCGACCGCGGGAAGCCGTCTCGCCCGCGAGTAGCGCAGGCCCGCCGCGGGCCCCCGCGCCGCCCGCCTGTCGCCGAGCCCCGCCTGGTCCGCCGCCTCCCCCGCGCCGGGAAGCGGGGCGCCGTCCCTCTTCCCCCGGCTGCACACGCGTAGCCGAGCACGCCCGGCCCGCCTGCTCGGTGACGTTCGTGTGACCGTCATGTGACCGCAGTGTCTGGTGGACGCACGGCCGCGCGGTCAGACTGACCCTGCACGGCGGCGGGGGGGCCACGGCGGGACCGGATCTGCCTGCTGGGCGCGAGCCTTCCGCTCCTCCCAGCCCGATCCGCCTCCCGTCCTCCGCTGCGCGACGCGCTGGCGTGCAGCGGAGGACGGGGACGGAGAGGGGAACTCTCGGGGAATGCTGAGGTTGGCCCGGCGCCCGATGCGCGGCAGAATGGCCGAGGGGGCGGATACGGGGCCCGAGGCGCGGGCTGAGTCCCGCGGCGGCGGCGCCGCCGGCGGCTGCCGCTGACGCAGAGGGACCGCGCGCTGATGCGCGGCCCCGGTAGCAACAGCTTGAGGGGGAATCAACTATGAACGGCAACGGCACTCCCGACCACCCGGTCCGGCTTACCCGGCGCACGGCATCGCGCGCCGGCGCGGCCGCCGGCGCGGCGGCGATTTTCGCGGCGGCGGCGCCCGGGCCCGTCCTGGCCCAGGCCCCGGCCGGCGGCCCCGTCGAGCCGCGGGCCGGCACCTGGAAGACGTGGCTCCTCGCGTCCGGTGCCCAGTTCCGGCCCCCGCCCCCGCCCGACCGGGCGGTGACCGAGGCCGAGCTGCGGGAGCTGAAGGCGCAGGCCGGCCGGCGCGACGCGGCCACCCTCGACCGGATCAAGTTCTGGGACGCCGGCCCCGCGCCCTACCGCTGGACGGAGACCCTGACCGAGTGGGCCATGCCCCCCGACCTCCGCACCGGCCTGGCCAACGGCGCGCTGTTCCGGGCGTTCGCCCTGGTGACGGCCGCCATGCACGACGCGACGGTCGCCGCCTGGGACGCCAAGTACGCCTACAACCGCCCCCGCCCCACCGAGCAGGACCCGTCCCTGGCGGCCGCCGTCGCCGTGCCGAACAGCCCGTCCTACCCGTCCGAGCACGCCGCCGCCGCGGGCGCCGCCGCCGCCGTGCTGGGCTACCTCTACCCGGCCGACGCCGAGCGGTTCAGCGGGATGGCCCAGGAGGCCGCCCAGTCGCGGGTGGCGGCGGGGGTGCAGTACCCCAGCGACGCGGCCGCCGGGCTGGACCTGGGGCGCAAGGTCGCTGCCCTGGCCATCGCGCGGGGCCAGAGCGACAACTCGGACGCCACCTGGGACGGGACGATGCCCACCGGGCCGGGGGTGTGGACCGGCACCAACCCCGGCGGCGTGGCCGAGCAGTACTGGAAGCCTTGGGTGCTGGCTTCGCCCGACCAGCTGCGGCCCGACCCGCCCCCCGCCTACGACTCCGAGCAGCTGGCGGCCGAGCTGGCCGAGGTGAAGAACTTCGCTCGCACCCCGCGCACCACGGGCCTGTCCCTCATGTGGCAGTACGGCTCCTACGGCAACCCGGCCACCGTCGTGACCTGGGCCCGCCAGGCCAGCCAGAAGCTCATGGAGGAGCGGCTGGACGCCAACGCGCCGTTCGCGGCCCGGCTCTACTCCATGCTCAGCGTCGGGCTAAACGACATCTGGATCGCCAACCAGGACGGCAAGTACGCCTACTGGGCCATGCGCCCCTTCCAGCTCGACCCGGCCCTGACCACCGTCTTCCCCACCCCGAACCACCCCTCCTACCCCTCCAACCGGTCGGCGCTGGGGATGGCCTCCGACCTGATGGCCCACTTCTTCCCCCGCGACGCGGCGGCCTTCCGGGCGACGGGGGAGCAGATCGCCGAGTCGGCCGTCTGGGCCGGGGTCCACTTCCGCAGCGACCTCGTCTCCGGCCGCGCCCTCGGGCGCGCCGTCGGCCAGATCCTGATGGACCGCATCGCGGGCGACGCCTGAGCCCGCCCGCACGTAGAGGGGGACCGACCGTGATCGAGGACCTGACCCGGGTCCCGGCCCCGGCCGCCGGCGCCGCCCCGACGGCGGGGGCGCACCCGGGGCCGCTCCCGGGGCCGCTCCCGGGGCTGACCGCCCGGCTGGCCACCGGGCTCGCCACCGGGGCCACGCTCCACTGGCTGCTGCGGATCGCCTGCGGGCTGGAGTTCGTCGGGCACGGCGCCTTCGGGGTGATCACCAAGGCGGCCTGGGTGCCCTACTACGGGGTGGTCGGCATCCCCCCGGTGTGGGCCTACAAGCTGATGCCCCTCACCGGGAGCGTGGACATCTTCCTGGGGCTCCTGGTGCTGCTCAAGCCGATCCGGGCGGCCTTGCTGTACATGGCCCTGTGGGGGCTGTGGACGGCCTTGCTGCGCCCCCTCTCAGGGGAACCCGGCTGGGAGACGATCGAGCGGGCGCCCAACTACCTCGTCCCGGCCGCCTTCCTCGCCGTGCGGGGCCTCCCCGCGGTTTGGCGCGACTGGCGGGGGTGGCTGCGGTGACCGCAACCGCTCCTCCGGCCGCAAGCGCCGCCCGCGCGGCGGGCCCACCCGGGTGGCTCGTGGGCCCCGACCCGACGCTCGTCCGCCCCCAACGGCGGGGGCTGGTGCACTGGCTCCTGCGGCTCGCCACGGCCGGGGCGTTCATCGGCCACGGGGCCTACGGCGCGGTCATGGCCAAGGCCGGCTGGTACCCCTTCCTCGCCCAGCTCGGCTTCGACCGGGCCGCCGCCGACGCCCACGCCCTGCTCCTGTGGGCGGGCGGGTTCGAGCTGCTCCTGGGGGTGCTGGCGCTGGTCTGGCCCGCGCGCGCCCTGCTGCTCTTCATGTTCGTCTGGAAGCTCGCCTCGGAGTTCGTGTGGTACCCCGTGGTCGGCCTGCCGGCCTGGGAGTTCATCGAGCGCTGGGCGAACTACACCGCCCCCCTGGCCCTGCTCCTCGTCCGAGGCTGGCCCCGGTGGGGGCGTGACTGGCTCCGCTGACGGCCGCTGGTCGCCGAACGCGTCGCCCGCAGTCCTGAGGAGGCCCCGATGGCCGTATCGTCCCCCGCGCTCCGCCCGCTGGTTCCCGTCGTGGCCGCCGCCCTCCTGGGCACGGGGCTGCTCGCGGCCTGGATCCGCCTCCGCCCGCTGCCGATGCCACCGGCCCTCCAGGTGCTCCTCAGCGTGGGCGTGGTCGTGGCGGTGGCCGCCGGGCTCGCCCTCGCCGCGGCGAGCGAGGGCGTCGCCCGCACCGCCGACGCTCCGTGAGCGGCTGCCGGGCCCGCGGCCGTCGGCGCCCGCGCGCACGGGCGGTGGAGGCGCTGGCGGCGGGCCGTCCCACACCTATGCTTCGGCCGCTTCCTGGTTCCGCCGCGGTTGCACCAGGATGTCGAGCACCACCCCGTCCTGATCCACCGCCCGCCACAACCAGCGCCGCCTGCCGTTGATCTTGAGTTGCGCCTCGTCCGGCTGCCACTTGTCGCCCGGCCTGGGGCGCCGCCGACGCAGCCCATCGGCGAAGGTCGAGCCGCATTTCCGGCACCACCGGCGGATCGTCTCGTAGCTCACCGGGATTCCGCGTTCGGCCAGCAGGGCCTCCACGTCGCGGTAGCTCAAGAGGAACCGGAAGTACAACCAGACGGCGTGGTTGATGAGCTCGCCCGGGAACCGGTGACGCTTGTAGAGGGACGATTGCTGCCGCACCATCGAGTCCTACGGCACCGCCCCATCGACGTGCCAGGCCATTACCCTGACAATCCCCCACCTGGTCGGGCAGGGGTCACGCCGGCAGGGGCGGCCCGACCCGGCGGCCACTCGCGGCGTCGAGCTGCGCGACCGTGTCCCCGAGGGCGTCTGCCACGTACAGCCGCTCCGCCGGACCCGAGGTCAGCCTCACCGAACCGGCCGGGGCCGCGCAGGCCGCGCCCAGCGCTGCCAGCAGAGCGGTGCGCCGGCGGCGCGGCGCGGACCGGAGTTCGCCCGGCGGCGTCCGGACTCCCAGGCGCCACCGCGGCCCCCCCCAGAAGCCCGCCTCGGGGACGCCGTGGCCGGTCACCCGGCGGCACTCCCTAGCAGGTCGGTGGCGGGAGCGCCGACCGGGAGCGTCGCCAGCAGCCGGCCGTCGTGGCGCCGGAAGGCCCACAGCTCGGGGCCGTAGGCGCTGGAGACGTACACCCGGTCGCCCGCGACGGCCAGGGCGAGGCCCCGCGCTGGCAGCAGCGCCAGGCGCCGGTCGGGGCCCCCGGCGAGCCCGAGGCGGGTCACGCTGTGGTCGTGGAGGGCGTAGGCCGCCGCGCCGTCGGCGGCGACGGCGAGGCGCGTGGGGAGGACGTCCAGGGGCCGCTCGCTCTCGACCTCCAGGGTGGTCGGGTGCAGGCCGAGCACCCGGGCGCGGGGCGGCCGCGGCGGCTCGTCCTCCGGGCCGGCGAGCCGCTCCACGGCGTACAGCCGGCGGCCGAGGCG
>DATLLM010000549.1:0-2606 GCA_035537855.1 Chloroflexota bacterium
GGGGGCCCGGACGGCCCGGCCTGGGTCGGGGGCGAGCGGGTGAGCGGGCTCAACCCGGGCTTCTTCCGCCGGCTGGACGCCCGCCTGGACGCCCTGACCGCGGCCGGCATCGCCGGCGTCCCGGTGCTCCTGTGGGCCATCGGCGGTTTCCCGGCCGCGGCGACGAACCCGGGCAACGTCCTCTCCGAGGCGGACTGCGCCCTGCTGGCCGCCTACCAGGTGGCCCGCTGGCACGCCCACCCGGTGCTCTTCATCCTCAACGGGGACGGGCGCTACGGCGGGGAGCGGGCGGCGCGCTGGCAGCGCATCGGGCGGGCCGTCTTCGGGGCGACCGATCCGCAACGCCGGCCCCCGGTGGCGGTGCACCCCGGGGGGCGGCAGTGGGTCGGGGCGGAGTTCGGCGCCGAGCCCTGGCTGGACGTCCTCGGCTACCAGAGCGGCCACGGCGGCGACGCCGGCGCCTGGGACTGGCTGGTGGACGGCCCGCCGGCGCGGGACTGGCCGGCGGTGCCGCAGCGGGCGGTGGTCAATCTGGAGCCGTGCTACGAGCACCACAACCGCATGGCCGCCCGGCGCGGCGCGGCCGGGGCGCCGGAGGGGCGCTTCACGGCGGCGGACGTCCGTCGGGCGCTCTACTGGAGCCTGCTCGTCGCGCCGACCGCCGGGGTGAGCTACGGCGGACACGGCGTCTGGGGCTGGGACGACGGCACCGCCCCGCCGCTGGCCCACGACGCCACCGGCGTCCCCCTGCACCGCCTGGAGGCGCTGCAGATGCCGGGCGCGCAGCAGGTGCGCCACCTGGCGGACGCGTTCGGCGCCCTCCCCTGGTGGGAGCTGCTGCCGGACCGCGACCTGGTGCGGGAGCAGTCCGGGTTCGAGGACGGCCTCCCGGAGGGGTACGAGCCGGGCGCCGCCGCGGGGGCCGGCCTGGCCGGCGTTCTGGCCCGGGCGGTGGCCGGGCGCAGCGCGGACGGTCGGCTGGCCGTGCTCTACCTGCCCGCCGGAGGGTGGGTGGTGCTCGACGGCGGGCGCCTCGCTCCCGGACTGGCGGCCACCTGGATCGACCCCCGGGACGGGCAGCGGCGGGACGGCCCGCTGCTCGATCCGGCCGCGGCGCCGCGCCTCGAGGCCCCGGACGGCCGGGACTGGCTGCTCGTCCTCCGCCCCGCGGCCGGAGCCGGTCCCGCCGGCCCTTGACGGGCGTCGACGGGTGGTATGCTGCGCCCCGCGGTCGGGGGCGCTGCCGTCTCCGGGGGAGGGACCTCCGGGGAGGCTTAGAACGCGCGAGGAGGTTGCGCCATGGCTCGCAGGGTGCTGTCTCGTGGGCCGTCCCGCCGTACAGTCCTCGGACTGGCGGCGCTCCTCCCCGGCGCCGCCGGGGCCTGCGCCGGGGGCGCCGGGGGCGCCGGCGCCCCCGGCGGGGGGACGACCCAACCCCAGGGGAGGGCCCGCCAGGGAACGACCCTGACCTACATCTACGACCACACCGACCTGCCGCAGACGGTCGGGGCGTGGTACCGCTGGATGGCCGACCGCTACGCGGACGAGTTCCCCGGGGGCAAGGCGCAGGTACAGCTGGTCAGCAAGCTGCCCGAGCTGGTCACGGTCAGCGTCGCCGGGGGCAAGCCGGCGGGCGACGCCGTCTACCTGCGCCTCTTCGAAGCGCGCGAGCTGTGGGACGCCGGCGCCCTGACCGAGCTGACGGCCAGCATCCGCACCTACAAGGAGCTGGCGCCGGCGAACTACTTCCCCTCCGCGAACGACTACCGCACCGCCGGGAACAAGCTCTTCGCGCTGCCCAACTACTTCAACGCCGAGATGATCTGGGTCAACAACCGCCTGCTGGGGGAGGCCGGGCTCGACCCCCGGGGCGCGGACGTCAAGACCTGGGACGACCTGGCGCGCTACAACCAGACCCTGAGCAAGCGCAACCCGGAGGGGAAGTACGTGCAGCTCGGCCACCCGATGAGCTCGGTGGCCTGGCAGGGGCTGAGCGCCTACGTCTACGCCAACGGGGGCGAGGTGCAGGACGCCGAGGTGACCCGGGCGACGCTGAACACGCCCCAGATGGAGCGGGTGATCGTCTTCTGGCGGGACATGTACCAGCGCTTCGGCAACCCCGCCCTCTGGGACGAGAGCCTGCGCCAGAACGGGGTCGACTACTTCCAGACGGAGCGCTGGGCGATCCGCGACCGCAGCTTCGGCTTCGCCCGGGCCTCGCGGGCGACGCCCAACTACTTCTCCTCGGGGACGGACAGCTGGCTGATCCCGGTGCCCCAGGGGCCGACCGGCAAGGGGCCGGCGAGCACCACCTGGGTCAACCAGATGGGGGTGCCCAAGGGGGTGCCCAACCCCGACCAGTCGTTCGAGCTGCTGCGCTGTGCGGTGGACGTCAAGGGGCAGACGGTGATGCACCAGGTGGCGCAGTGGGAGCCGTCCATGCCGGCCTACTACCAGTCCCAGGCCTTCCGCGACGAGCTGAAGAAGGACCCCTTGCTGCAGGTGGGACTCGACGCCTTCAAGACGGGCAAGACGTACCCCTTCTACCGGCGCTACAGCGTGGTCACGGGCGACCCCTTCGCCCCGCTGCTGGCGGCGATCAAGGG
>DATLLM010000550.1:0-2429 GCA_035537855.1 Chloroflexota bacterium
CCGGCCGCCCCGGTTGCGCCGCCGGCCGCCCCGGCCGCCGCGGACACGCAGGTGGACGCCGGCGACGTCGCCCAGGCCCTGCACCAGCAGACCGGCATCCCCATGGGACAGATCGCCGGTCAGGAGCAGGACCGGTTGGCCCGCATGGAGGAGATCCTGCACCAGCGGGTGGTGGGGCAGGACGCCGCCATCAGCGCGCTGGCCCGCGCCGTGCGCCGGGCGCGGGCGGGGCTGAAGGACCCCAAGCGCCCCATCGGCTCCTTCCTGTTCCTCGGGCCGTCCGGGGTGGGAAAGACGGAGAGCGCCCTGGCCCTGGCCGAGTTCCTCTTCGGCACCGAGGACGCCGTCATCACCCTGAACATGTCCGAGTACATGGAGAAGCACAACGTCGCCCGGCTGATCGGCGCCCCGCCCGGCTACGTCGGCTACGACGAGGGCGGCCAGCTGACCGAGGCGGTGCGCCGCCGGCCCTACGCCGTCGTCCTGGTCGACGAGGTGGAGAAGGCCCACCCGGACGTCTACGACCTCTTCCTCCAGGTGCTCGATCAGGGGCAATTGCAGGACAGCCGGGGGCGGGTGGTCTCCTTCCGCAACACGGTGATCGTGATGACCTCCAACCTGGGGACGCGCGCCCTGGCCTTCCCCGAGACGGCTCCGGCCGGGGCCGACCCCAAGGAGCTGGTCATGGTCGCCGTGCGCGACCACTTCCGGCCCGAGTTCCTCAACCGGCTGGACGGGATCATCGTCTTCGACCCCCTCGACCGCGCGGCCCTGCGCCAGATCCTGGACCTGATGCTGAAGAAGCTCACCCGCCAGCTCTCCGAGCAGGGCATCGCCCTGGACGTCACCCCGGCGGCGCGGGAGTGGCTCGTCGACCAGCACCACGAGCCGGCCTTCGGCGCCCGGCCCCTGAATCGCATCCTGCAGGCCCACGTCAAGGACGAGGTCTCGGAGCGCCTGATCAACGGGACCCTGCTGCCCGGGCAACGCATCGCCGTCGAGGTGGAAGGGGCGCCACCGCCGGGTCAGGACGCGGCGCCGGCCGGGCGTCTGGTCTACCGTTCCGTCTGAGGCAGCGCGAGCATGGACCCCGAGACGAGACAGACCCTGCGGCGGCTGGTGCTGGACGAGGCCGGCTTCCTGCGCCTCACCCTGAACACGAACTCGAACTCGAACTCGAACTCGAACTCGAATACGGGCACGGGCACGGGCACGAAGCCGAGCGATGTGCCGGAAGGCGCCTGGCGCCGGGTCGTCGTCCGCCCGGTGCAGCTGCGCGGCCGGCGCCACCTGCAGTTCAGCTACTTCGACGACCGGCGCGACGTGACCAAGAACTACGCCGGCCACGAGGCGGCCCGGCAGCTGGACGGTCTGCTCGACCTCCCCACCCGCTCCGTCTCGGTGCAGACCGCGCGGCAGACGCTCAACGTCCAGATCACCCGGTCCGGGAAGGCCATCCTGCACCGCCTCCCCGGGCGCGCCCCCGTTCCGGACGCCACCGGCGGCGCCGGGGCAACCGGGACGCCGGCGCCGCCGGGCGCCGCGGGCGGCGCGCCCGGGCCGACCGCGGAGGACCTGCAGCACAACCGGCGCAAGGAGCATCCGCTGCCCGAGGGGGCGCCGGACGCCCTGCTCAGCGCCCTGGGCATCGCCGACGAGGGGGGGCACGTCCGCCCGCCGATGCGGGGCAAGTTCACCCAGGTGAACGAGTTCCTCAAGCTGCTCGAGCACTCCGGCGCCCTCGACGCCCCGGGCGCCCCGGGGGAGGACGCCGGAGACGGCGGCGCCCGGGCGCCGCTGCGGCTGGTGGACTGCGCCAGCGGCGCGTCGTACCTCTCCTTCGCCGCCTACCACTACCTGAACGACCTGCGGGGCACCCCCGCCACCCTGGTCGGCGTTGACGTCAACGCCGACCTCGTGGCCAAGAGCAACGCCCTCGCCGCCGGGCTCGGCTACGAGGGCATCCGCTTCGTCGCCGCCGCCATCGCCGACT
The DNA here is from genome assembly GCA_035537855.1 of Chloroflexota bacterium. GTDB lineage: Bacteria > Chloroflexota > UBA11872 > UBA12225 > UBA12225 > DATLLM01. The sequence goes on from DATLLM010000550.1 coordinate 1,994, forward strand.
TCGCGCCCGAAGCGCCACCGGACGTGGTGCTCGCCCTGCACGCCTGCGACACGGCGACGGACGAGGCCATCGCCCGGGGCATCGCCTGGGGAGCGCGGGCCATCCTGGCCGTCCCTTGCTGCCAGCACGAGCTCCAGGCGCACCTGGGGCGCCCGGCGCCGTACGGCCCGGTGCTGCGCCACGGCATCCTCAGGGAGCGCCTGGCGGACATCCTGACCGACGCCTTCCGCGCCCAGATTCTGCGCCTCGCCGGCTACGATACGGACGTGGTGGAGTTCGTCTCCAGCGAGCACAGCGGGCGGAACCTGCTGATCCGGGCCGTCCGGCGGGGCGCAGCGGGCGCCCCGGACGGTCGCGCCGGGCGCCAGCGCCGCCGCCTGGCGGCGGACTACGACGCCCTGAAGGCCCTCTGGGGCGTGACCCCCTACCTGGAATC
>DATLLM010000551.1:0-20277 GCA_035537855.1 Chloroflexota bacterium
GCATCCACCTGACCGTGACCGACGACGGCGCCCGCCCCCGCCCGGGCGGAAGCCGACGCCGTCGTCGGTCACGGTCAGGTGGATGCCGCGGCCGTCGAGGGACAGCCGCAGGATAGCCCGCCGGGCTCGGGCGTGCTTGATCACGTTGTTCAGGGCCTCCTGGGCGATGCGGTACAGGGCCTCCTCCTGGGCCAGCGGCTGGCGCCGGTAGCCGGCGTCCTCCACTTCGACCACCAGGCCGTCCGAGGAGATGCCGACGACGTGCTGGCGCAGGGCCTCGGCCAGGCCGTCTCGCTGCACCCGGACGAGTCCGGGGGTGACGCTGTCCCGGGTCATCGCCGGGAGGCCCGGGCCGTCCGGCGCCGACCCGTCTTCCGGCGGACGCAGCTCGAAGAGCAGCGCCCGCATCTCGGCCAGCGCGGAGCGGGAGAGGTCGAGCAGGCGCTCGATGCGGCGCTCGCCTTCCTGGGGGTCGCGCCGCCAGGCCGGGCCGACGGACTGGGCGATCAGGGCGGTGGAGAAGATCAACTGGGTGACCGAGTCGTGCAGCTCCCGGGCGAGGCGCTGGCGCTCCTCGAGCACGGCCACTTGCTGGCCCCGCTCCAGCAGCAGGCGCTGCTGCCGGCGGTGGTCGATCGCCGTCGCCAGCTGCTGCGCGGTGACCTGGTAAGGGTGCAGGGCGGCCTCCGGCCACTCGTGCGCCTGGTGGTGGCTCAGGATCACCAGCCCGATGCGCTGGCCGCGGGCGATCAAGGGGATCATGGCCAGGGCGGGGCGCCCGGCGCGGCGCTGCAAGCGGCGCAGGTCCTCGGTCACCCGGGGGTCGCTGTGCACGTCGGCGATCGTCGCCGTCTGTCCGGCGTCCAGGATCGGGTCGAGCTCGTCCCGGCCGTACGGGTGGCGCTCGGCCGCCCGGCGCAGCCCCCCCCGCGGCGACCACCGGCCGCGCACGTGCACCGCCTGGCGTTGCCCGGCGGCGTCGAAGTCGTACAGGGCCACCGAGCAGGTGTAGCGTCCCCGGGCGGCGACGAGCTCCAGGTAGGAGACGATCACCTCGTCCACATCGTGGGCGGCGTTGATCCGCCGGCTGCTCTCGTAGAGCAGGCGCGTCTCCTGGAGCGCCGTGTTCACCCGCGAGAACAGGCGGGCGTTCTCGATCGCCCCCGCCAGCTGGTCGGCGACGATCTGCAGACCGGCGGTGTCCTCGTCGTCGAAGGGCGCGCCCGCTTCGACGTTGAGCACCCCGAGCACCCGCTCGCCGAGGACGATGGGCACGGCCAGCTCGGCGGAGATGCCCGTCGCCCCGGGCATGGGGATGTACCGCGGATCGGACTCCACGTCGTTGATCAGGATCGCCCGCCGCTGCAGCACCGCCTGGCCCATGATCCCCCGGGTGACCGGCACCCGCACCTCGTGGCTGATCAGCTCCCGGAAGCGCCCGGCGACGGCGATGATCACCAGCGTGCCCGGGTCGTCGTCGGAGAGCAGGCCCACGTCCACGTTGGCGTAGCCCAGCAGCTCGTGGATGGCCGACCCGGCCCGGCGGAGCAGGTCGTCCAGCATCAGGTCGGCGGTCACGATCCGCCCGACGCGGGCGATCAGCGCCAGGCGCTCGATGCGGCGCTGCTCGCGCTCGTAGCGCCGGGCGTTCTCGATGGCCACGGCGGCGTGCCGGGCGAAGAGGGCGAGGGTGTCCACGTCCCGCACGCTGAAGCGGCGCGGCGGCTCGCCGCCGATGCCGAAGAAGCCGATCATGCGGTTGTGCCAGAAGATGGGCATCCCCACCACGGAGTGCTCGGCCAGGTCCGGTTGGGTCGGCAGCTGCACGTCCCCGTAGCGGTCGTGGACCACCGGGCGCTGGGTCTCCAGCACCATCCCGGCGAGCCCCACCCCGGGCGCCATCTCCGCTCCCATCTCGTCCGCCGGCATCCGGTAGGTCGCTTCGGTGCGCACCACGTTGCGCGACTCGTCGACCAGCCCGATGGTGCCGTAGTCGGCGGCGAGCAGCTCGCAGGCGTGGTGCACGATGCGCGTCAACAACGGACGCAGCTCGAGCTCGCTGCTGATGGACTCGATGAATTCGCGCAGGACCTCCTGCTGGCGCAGCAGGCCGGCCGTTTCAGCCACGTCGACCACGATGGAAACCCCGGGTCATTGTGTCACACGTCTCGTCCGGCGCCGGGGAGTCGCACCCCGCCCGGTGAGTAAACGCGCGCCGCGGCCACCCTTGCGACGTGGGGTACCATCGGCCTGATGACCGCGCCGGCCACACGGTACCGGCACCTCGCCGAGCTGGCGATCGACTTCCTGCAGGTGGAGGGTGCGCCGCAGACGGCGGCCGCGCTGGCGGCGCGGCTCTTCGCCCAGCCGGGCGCGATTCGCGGCCCCGCCGGAGGCTCCCCGTTCGAGCGCCTGGTCGAGCAGCTGCTCGGAGCGGACGAGCGCTTCGTCGAGGCCGGCGGGCGCTGGGGGCTACGGGACTGGGCGCGCACCACCGATTCGCTCGCCGCCGGGTCGTTCGCTGTGGTCGACGTGGAGACCACCGGGGGACGAACCGAGCGTCACCGCCTGCTCGAAGTCGCCGTGGTCACGGTGGACGGGGGCGAGGTCAGCGGGCACTACGAGTCGCTGGTCAATCCCCGCCAGGCCGTGCCCGCCTTCATCGTCGAGCTGACCGGGATCACGCAGGAGATGGTGGAGGAGGCGCCGCCGGCCGAAGCGGTGCTGCCGGAGGTGCGGGAGATCGTCGGCGATCGCATCCTCGTCGGACACAACATCAGCAGCGACCTGACGTTCCTCAACTACGAGGCCCTGTGGCACGACCTGCCTCCGTTCGGCAATCCCGCCCTCGACACCGAAGATCTGGCCCTCTGCCTCCTGCCGGAGCTGCGCCGGCCGAGCCTGTCGCGCGTGGCGGCGGTGCTGGGATTGGCGCCGCCGGTGCGCCACCGGGCCCTGGCAGACGCCCGGCTGACGGCGGCCGTGCTCGGCGAGCTGCTGCGCCGCCTGCCCGAGACGGCGGGGGCGGAGGTCGGAACGTTCGGGGCGTTGCAGGCCTGGCTGGCGAGCCCGGCGAGCCGGGTGCAGGCGGTCGCGCCGCGGCGCCCGGCCGCGCTCGCCGAGCGCCAGGATCGCGTGCGCCGGCTCACGGCCCAGCTGGCGCGGCAGCCGCTCCCGCTGGGTACGCTGCGCTCGCTGCCGGACGGTCCGGGCGTCTACACCTTCCTCGACGCGGCGGGTGAGGCGCTCTACGTCGGCAAGGCGCTCTCCCTGCGGGCCCGTGTCGCGCAGCACTTCTCGGGCACGGCACGCGCCCTGCGCCGGCACGACGGCCTGCTGGAGCGCACGGCCTCGGTCGTCCACCAGGAAGTGGAGTGCGAGCTGGACGCCCTGCTGCTCGAGTCGGCGCGCATCCGCTCGCTCCGCCCCCCCTACAACGTGCAGACCCGCTCGCACCGGGGGAGCCCGATGCTGCGCTTCGAGGCCGATCCGTTCCCCCGCGCCGTTGGGGCGACCAGCGCCGGGGACGCGGCGCGCCTCGCGGGGCCGTACCGGACGACTCAGCAGGTGCGCCACACCCTGCGCACGCTGCGCCGCGTGTTCCAGATCCGGTCCTGCCGGCGCCTGCTGCCGGCGACCCGAGCGCTCATGCGCGTCCCCTGCCTCAGGCTCGGCCAGGGCCTCTGCCCGGCCCCCTGCGCCGAGCTGGTGACCCCGCAGCAATACGGGGTGCTCGTGGACTACGCCTGGCGCTTCGTCGCCGCCGGCCGCGACGCCGTCCTGGCCGACCTCGACGCCCGGCTGGAGGAGCTGGAAGGGGACGCGGCGGCCGCGGGCGCGCGCGGGCCAGGCGTCACCTGGGAGGCGGCGATCCTGCGCGAGTGCCGCGCCCGGCTCAAGCGGGTGCGCCGGGAGCACCGGCCGCTGGCCGGGGGTCTGGCCGGGGAGGCCCTGGTGCTGGTCTACCCGGCGGCGCGCGGCGGGGCGGTGCTCTTCTTCGTCCACGAAGGGCGCCTCGCCCGGCGGGTGGTCGTGCCGGAGACGGACCTGGACGTGGCGCACCTCACGCCGATCGTCGCCGACGGCCTGGCGGCCGGCGCCGAGGGCGAGCTCGATGCCGGACTGGACACCGGCCCCGATTCCGGTCTGGACGGCGACCAGGGCAGCATCCTGCTGCGCTGGATCTATCGCCACTCCGGCCGCCAGGAGAGCGTCCCGGCGGGAGACGGCGCCGGCCCGGGCGACGTCGTCCGCGGCGTCCTCGCCGTCCTCGGACGCGCCGGCCCGGCCGCCTCAGCGTCGTCCTGATTCAGCCCGCCTCGACGTCCCCGTCCCCCTGGAGGGCCGCGAGCAAGCGGACGTAGAAGCGCAGGTTGTGCAGCGTGGCCAGGCGCTCGGCCGTGCCGTCCTCGACGCGGAACAGGTGGCGCAGGTAGGCGCGCGAGTACCGCGCGCAGAGGGGGCAGTCGCAGGTGGGATCGATGGGGCCGAAGTCGTTGGCGTTGTCCTGGTCGAGGGCGTAGACCACATCGTAGAAAGGCTCGCCCGGGGGAAACGGGCGCGGGCCCCGGCGGGCGGCCGGATCGCGCCCCGGCAGGAAGCGGTACAGCCGGCGGCGCCGGGCGTCTCGGGTCGGCAGGCTGCAATCGAAGATGGTGTAGCCGAGGGCGGCGGCGCTGACGACGTTGTCCGGGCGCCCGATCCCCAGGGCGTGCAGGGGCAGGCCGGCGGGCGCCGACTCGGCCACCAGCGCCAGCAGGTCGGTGATCAGGTTGCCCTCGCCGTCCAGGGGCCAGCCGCCGAAGCCGTAGCCGTCGAAGCCGATCGCCGCCAGGGCGGCGGCGCACTCCCGGCGCAGGCGCTCGGATGCCCCGCCCTGGACGACGGCAAAGAGCAAGGGATGCCCGGCCGGGGCCCCCCGGCGCCCCGAGCGCTCGGCGAGCAGCTTGTCGAACTCCTGCCGGCAGCGGCGGGCCCAGCGGACGGTGCGCTCGACGGAGAGGGCCTGCTCCGCCTCGGAGTCCTCGACGCTCGTGCAGTCGTCCAGACACATGACCACGTCGCTGCCCAGCTGGAACTGGGCCTGCACCGACCGCTCCGGGCTGAGACTCCAGCGCTCGCCCGTGCTCTTCTCCCGGAAGATGACCTCGTTCGGACGGATGACGCCGCTGCCGGGGTTCTGGCGGATCAAGGAGTAGACCTGGAAGCCGCCGGAGTCGCTGATCACCGGGCCGCTCCAGTCCATGAAGCGGTGGACGCCGCCGCCCTGCTTGATCAGCCCGGTGCCGGGGGCGCGCAGGAGGTGGAAGGTGTTGACCACCACCCCCTGCACCCCGACGGCGCGGAGATCGGCCGCGTCCGCCGTGCGCACGCCGGCCCGCGTGGCATCCGGAAAGAAGGCGGGGAGGCGGAGGGCGCCGTGGCGGGTAACGAGCTCCATCGCCAGATTATGGCGCCCCTCAGCCGCGTCCGAGCAGGTACACCGTCTCCAGCGGGAAGTCGATCCGCTCCGGGGCAGACGGGCCCGCCGGCGCCCAGGGCGTTCCGGCGACCAGGGCGTCGAGCCGGGAGCGGTAGTGGCTGCGCATCCCCCGGTCGGCGCCGCCAAGGGAGCGGGTAGGGAAGGAGACCACCAGGCGCCGGGCCTGCAGCGCCCCGAGCAGGCGACGGGCGCCGACCGGGTCCTGCTGCTCGAGGCAAGGGACCGCTTTGAGCAGCAGGGCGACGTCCGCCGGCTCGTCCGGCGGGCGCCCGACCACGTCTCGCAGGGCGGCGACGTGGGACACGCCGCAGAGGGTGAGCGCGCCGTCGACCAGCTCAACCAGACGCCGATCGACGTCGTAGGCGACGTAGCCGGTCTGCGCCGGCAGGCCCATCCACGGCCAGGCCAGGGGGCCCAGGCCGCAGGCCAGATCGAGGACGCGCCCGGGTGGGCCGGTGCGGGCGAAGATCGTGCGGTAGAAGTCCTCGATCACCGGCAGGCGCTCGCGGGTCGAGGCGTGTCGGGCGAGAGCCTGCCGGCACGCGGCCCGCAGCCCTTCCGGGCCGCCGCGCGCCTGCGCGGCGCGCAGCTCCGCCAGGACGGCGTCCGGGCGCACCTCCCAGACGTAGGCGCCGCAGATCTGGTGCAGGCGGCGCTTGAGGCGCTTGACGGCGTCGGCCGGGCGGCGCGACCCGATCAGGGCCTCGGCGGCCAGGCGCTCCACCAGCTCGGGCGCCACCCAACGATAGCGCCGCGAGCGCAGGGCCTCAGCGGCGACGGCCGCCACCGAATCGCCCTCGCCCTCGCTCTCGCCCGCCGGCGGGGCGCCGCTCACGGGTCGCGGACGCGCGAGCGCCGGTCGACGACGAACAGGGCGGCGCTCCCCGCGCCCAGGACCGCGGCCAGGGCGAGCCATGGCGTCGCACCCGGCGGCGGTGGCGGCGGCGGGGCGCTCTTCACCTGGGCGTCGCTCGGCGCCGGCGCGAGCTGGGCCGCGGGCTGATCGGGAGACAACGCCGCTCGCGCTCCCGGACCGGCGGCGGCCGGCGTGGCGGCCCCCGCTCCAGCGTCCGTCGCTCCCGCCGGTGCGAATCCCGCCGGCGGCGGCGCGGGGCCGCCGCTGCCCCCACCGATCCCGCCACCGGCGGCCGGCGCCGGGGCCGAACCGGGCGCGGCGGGGTTCGCGGCCGACGGCGCGGCCGCCTGCTCGGGCTGGGCGTTCGGCTGGCGCGGGGCGGGCCCGGCCCGTTGCGCCGAGTCGCGATCGGCCAGGGCGGCCGGGCGCTGCGGCTGGACCGCGCCCGAAGACGCGCCGTCGGAGAGCGCGGTCGAGGTCCCCCCCGGGGCCGCGGCGAACGAGCTGACCACCGCCAGCAAGAGACAGGCGGCGGCGGCGAAGGAGCCGAGTCGCCAGGTCCAGGCGAGCCAGGGTGGCGCCGGACGGCCGGCGGCCGGAGCCATCTCGACCGGAATGGTGAAGGGGCGGGGCGCCCGCAGGGCGGGCAGGGCGCGCAGGGCGTCGCGAGTCAGCCGCAGCTGGTCGAGATCGGCCCGGCACAGCTCGCAGGACTCCAGGTGCCGCTCCAGGCGACGCAGCGGCGCCGGGTCGAGCGCCCCGTCCAGGTAGGCGTTGAGGTGCTCGTTCAGCTCGGCGTGCTCAGAAACGATGGTCATCTCAAGGAGGCGCCGACGGCGCCGGCCCGGCCTCGACGCCCGGGCTCTCTGTAGGACGGTACGAGGCAGGCAGGAGTTCCCGATGGGTCAGCAGAAAATCGCGCAACCGGCGGCGCCCCCGGTTGATCCTGGACTTGACGGTGCCCAGCTCAACGCCGGTGTCCGTGGCGATGGCGGCGTAGTCGTAGCCGAACAGGTCGCAGAGCACAACGGCCAGACGCTGGTCCTCGGGCAACGTGAGCAGGCCCCGCTGGATCAGGGCCTCGAGCTCGCGCCGCAGCGTGGCCGCTTCCGGGCCGGCCCCGGGATCGGGCAGCGCGAGCGCGGGCGTCTCGCCTTCGCCGTCGTCCGCTCGCGGGCGGTCGAGGGAATCGGCCGGGCGCCGCTTCCGCTGGCGCAGGGTGTCGTAGGCGCAGTTGGCGGCGATGCGAAAGAGCCAGGAGCGGAAGGAGCCGCCGCGGAAGCCACCCAGGTTGCGGTAGGCGGAGAGGAATGCCTCCTGGGCGGCGTCGGCCGCGTCCTCGGCGTTGCCCGTCAGGCGGGCGCAGAGTGAGTAGACAGCATCCTGGTAGCGCAGCACCAGGCGATTGAATGCGACGGCGTCTCCGTGGCGCGCCGCCGCCAGGGCGGGGCCGTCATCGTCCACGCTGCTCATGATGCCGCGCCGTGACCCGCGTCCACCCGGGTCACCGGTTCGGAGCCGGCCGCCCCGTCATCGCGGGGGGGCCGTGGCGGGCGCCCCGGGCGGTCTCACGGTCTCACGCCGCACGCCCCGGCCAGCGTCTCAAGCCAGGTGGGGCGCCACCACGGCGAACTCGATCCAGGTCATGGTGAAGCCCAGCAGGGCGCCGGCGCAGACCTGGGCCACGGTGTGCATCTGGGCCCGCACGCGGGCCCAGCAGACCATGGGCACGATCACGGCCAGCGGCAGGGCGGCCGCGCCGAAGGCGCTGATCAGGGCGGTGAGGGGCATGGCCGCGCCGGCGGCGTGGGCGGAGATCTTCCAGCGCTGGGTGATCGCGGCCATGACCAGCGCGTTGGTGGCGTAGGCCAGGGCGAGGAAGGTCACCGTCTGGGGCGCCGAGAGCCGGGACAGGGCGAGCAACCCGAGGATGCTGCTGGCGGCGCCCACCAGGTAGGGGCGAAGGCGCTCCTCGCGCAGGGCGAGGTCGACCCCCCCGTCGATCTTGTGGCTGCGCAGCAGGTAGGCGACGTAGAGGCAGGGCACGACGGCGATGAAGAAGGACGAGACCAGCGCCACCAGCGCCGCCTCGGCCGGATCGGCGATGGCGTGCGACGAGAGCGCCACGCTGGCCCCGATGGCGAGCAGCGGCGGCAGGGAGACGATCGAGACGATCTGGGCGAGTCTCGCGCTGGTGCCGCGCGAGCTACTCGGCAGCGAATGTTCCACTCCGGCCTCCACTTTTCCGCACCAGGCGGACGGCCTCGATGCGCATCGCGCGGTCGACGGCCTTGCACATGTCGTAGACGGTCAACGCGGCGACGGCCACGGCCGTCAACGCCTCCATCTCCACCCCGGTGCGGTCGACGGTCCGGGCCGACGCTTCGATCAGCAGGCGGCTGCGGCCGTCATCCCAATTGAACGTCACCTCGGCCCCGGTTAGGGCGAGGCTGTGGCAGAGCGGAATCAGATCGGCCGTGCGCTTCGCGGCCATGATCCCGGCGATCCGGGCCGTGGCCAGCACGTCGCCCTTGGGCACGTTCCCGGACTGGATCAGCGCCGCCGTCTCCGGGCGCATCTGCACCTCGCCGCGGGCCACGGCCTGGCGCGCGCTGTCCGATTTCTCGGATACGTCGACCATCCGCGCCTGCCCTTCCGCGTCCAGGTGCGTCAGCGCCGATCCCATCGCACAGCAATGGTATCCGGGTGGAGGCGAGCGGCCAAGGAACTATTCCCTTTAGCGCCCTCCGCGCCGCGCACTTTCGGTGCTCCGGGACTGCGGCCGATCAGGCGGTCTGGCCGAGGTAACCCTGACGGGCCGTCCAGGTGGCGATCTGGACCCGGGACTGGAAGCCGAGCTTATCCAGGATGTGCTCGACGTGGACGCCGGCCGTCCCGGGCGTGATGATCAGGCGCTCGCCGATCTGCCGGTTGGTCATCCCCTGGGCGACCAGCGAGGCCACCTCCAGCTCCCGCGCCGACAGACGGTGCGGCCGGGCGTCCGCCCGGCGCCGGGCGGCGGTGGCCGGGCCGGAGACGGGCGCCGCGACCGCCTCGGCGACGACGGCGTCCAGGTCCAGGATTTCGCCCGCGGCCGTCGCGGCGGCGTAGGAATCCGCCCCCAGGCTGGAGCGCGCCGCGACCAGGCGCCGCTCCAGGCGGGCCCGTAGGGCCGGGAAGTGCCAGGCGCCGATGGCGCCGCGCAGGCCGGCGGCGGCGCCGGCCAGGCGGGAAGCGCGCTCCGGATGGTCGCCGGCGGCCAGCCCGGCGAGCGCCTCAAGACTGAGCGCGATCCCCGCCGCATCGGCGAGCTGGTGGCGGATGGTCAGACTCTCGACGTAGCAGCGACCGGCCGCCGCCGCCCGCCCGCCGTCCTCGTGCAGCACGCCGAGCAGGTGCAGCGACTGGGCCAGCCCCAGCCGTTCGCCGTGCTCCCGGAAGAGGGCGGCGCTCTCTTCGAGCGCGGTGGCGGCGGTCTGCTCGTCGCCCTGCTCGTAGGCGGCGTAGCCGAGCGCGGAGAGCGGCCAGGCCAGCCCCGGCCGGTCACCCAGGCGGCGGTAGGTGGCGATGCTCTCGTCCAGCCGGGCACGGGCGGCGTCGTAGTGGCCGAGCTGGCTGTCCACTTCGCCCAGATTGAGCAGCGCGCAGGCGACGCCGCGGGCGTCGCCGACCGCCCGCCAGCCGTCGAGGGCCTCCCGGAAGCGCACGGCGGCGGCGGCGCAGTCCCCGGCGGTCAGGGCGAGGACGCCGGCGCCGAGGGCCACCTCGGCCCGCGCGGCGTACCGGGCGTCGGTCGCCGCCGGGGTCTCGCCCGGCGTCAGCGGCAGGTCGAGCAGCGCGGCCAGGCGCCGGCGGCCTCCGGCCAGGTCGCCCCGAACCCGGTACAGGCGCCACAGGGCGGCGCCGAGCCGGCGGGCCTGGTGGGCCGCCTCGGCCGGCTCGACCTCGCCGGGCGACCGCTGGCCGTCCCTCGCCTGGGACTCCCACCAGGTGAGCGCCGCCCGCAGGTCCTCCGACTGCTCGCTCAGGTAGGCGAGCCAGGTCGCCTGGGCGGGGCCGCGCAGGGCGGGCCCGGCCGCGTCGGCGAGGCCGAGGTAGTGCGCCGCGTGGGCCCGCCGCGTGGCCGCCGCCTCGCCTCCCTCTTCCAGGCGCTCGAGCGCGTACTCGCGGACGGTCTCCAGCAAGACGAAGCGAGGCTCGGCGAGCACGTCGGCCGCCCCGGGTTCGGCCGCTGCGTCGCCGAAGGCGCCCAGGCGGCGCACGAGCTGATTCCCGACCAGGATGTCCAGTGCCTGGAGCACGTCCACCGGCGGCAGGCCCTCGGCCACCCCGACGGCCTCGGCCGCGCTGTAGCCGAACGCGCCGGTGAAGGCCCCGAGGCGGGCGAGGAGGGCTTGCTCGGGAGCGGCCAGCAGGGCGTGACTCCAGTCCAGGGTGTCCCGCAGGGTGCGCTGCCGGGCGGGGAGGTCGCGCGCCCCGCCGGTGAGGATGGCCAGCCGCCGGCCGAGGCGGGCGAGCAGCGCGGCCGGGGGGAGCAGGCGCACCCGCGCCGCCGCCAGCTCGATGGCCAGCGGCAGCCCGTCCAGCCGGGCGCAGATCTCGGCCACGGCCCGGGCGTGCTCCTGGGTAAGGCGGAAGTCCGGGCGCACCGCCCGGGCCCGCTGCACGAAGAGGGCGACGGCCGGGTAGCCTTCGAGCGCCTCCAGGTCGGCCGCACCGCCGCGGGACCAGCGGGCCGGAGGCAGCGCGAGCGGTTGCACCGCCACCTCGTGCTCGCCTCTCAGGCGCAGCGCCGCCCGACTGGTGGCGAGCACTTTCAACCGCGGGCAGGCGGCGAGCAGGAAGCCGACCAGCGGCGCCGCGGACAGCAGGTGCTCGCAGTTGTCCAGGATGAGCAGCAGTCGCCGCGGGCGCAGGAAAGCGACCAGCTCTTCGGCCAGCGGGCGTTCGCCGCCGGGCGGCAGCTCGAGCGCGGCGGCGATCGCGGCGCCCACCTGGGCCGGATCGGAGACGCTCGCCAGGCCGACGAAGACGGCCTGGCGCAGGCCGCCGTCCACCTGCCCGGCGCTCACCTCCAGCGCCAGGCGGGTCTTGCCGATCCCGCCCGGCCCGGTGAGCGTGACCAGCCGCGCGTCCGGCGACCGGAGCAGCTCGCGGGCGGCGACGACGTCCCCCGCGCGCCCCAGCAGGGGGGTCAGGGGCACCGGCAGGTGCGCGCTCTCCAGGCCCAGGGTCTCGCTCGTCTGCATGCCCCCAGGCTAGTACAAGCTCCCTCGCGGGGCATCAACCGAAGGATCGATTGCGGGTGGTTTAGGCGGGCGTCGCCGGGCGACGGGACCGGGGCCCGGCGTCCGGCGCCCGGCTCAGGCCGTCGAGCGCGCGACCACCGTCCGCGCCGCCGGCCGCACCGGGGCGGCCGTGTCCACCTGCGGCGGGTGCGGCACCACCGCCCAGAAGAGCGAACGGTAGCTCGACCACTGATTGAGGATGTGCTCCGCCCGCCCGCTGCCGGTGAGGTGGGCGTGGCGCTCGATCAGCCGGCGCAGGTCGGCCTCGTGCTCGGCGTCCTCCAGGCGCTCCAGGCTGACCAGCTCCCGGTTGACCCGCTGCGGGAACGAGCCGTGCTCGTCCAGCACGAACGCCAGCCCGTGGGACATCCCGGCGGCGAAGTTGCGTCCGGTCTCGCCCAGCACGACGACGGTGCCCCCGGTCATGTACTCGCAGCAGTGGTCGCCGGTGCCTTCCACCACCGCCTGTGCCCCGCTGTTGCGCACCGCGAAGCGCTCCCCGGCGCGGCCGGCGAGGAACAGGCTGCCCCCGGTAGCGCCGTAGAGCACGGTGTTGCCGGCGATGGTGTTGCGGAAGGCGGAGAAGCTGGCCTGGGCCGGCGGGAAGACGGCGATCTCGCCGCCGTGCATGCCCTTGCCGACGTAGTCGTTCGCCTCACCTTGCAGGATGAGCTGCACGCCCGGAGCCAGGAAGGCGCCGAAGGACTGCCCGGCGCTGCCGCTGAAGCGCAGGCGCACCGTGCCCTCAGGCAGGCCGGCGTCGCCGTGGCGGCGGGCGATCTCGCCCGAGAGGCGGGCGCCGACGGTGCGCTGGCTGTTGCGGATGGGGAAGCTGAGGGAGACCGGCTCGCCCCGCTCCAGGGCCGGCAGCGCCTGGGGGATGATGGCGTCGTCCAGGGGCTCGTAGCCGGTGCGGTCGTTCCGCGCCTGCTGGCTGCGCCGCGGCCGGCGTCCCTCCGGATCGATCTGGGCGAGCACCGCGGAGAGGTCGAGGAGGCGCGCGCGGGGGTGCGCCTCGATCGACCGCTGGCGCAGCAGGTCGGTGCGTCCGACCACCTCGTCGAGCGTCCGCGCCCCGAGCGCGGCCAGGGTCACCCGCACGTCCTGGGCGACGTGATAGAAGAAGTGGATCACCTGCTCCGGGGTGCCGGAGAACTTGGCGCGCAGGTCCTCGCGCTGGGTGGCGATGCCGGTGGGGCAGGTGTTGAGGTGGCACTGCCGGGCCATGTCGCAGCCGATGGCGATGACGGCGGCCGTGCCGAAGCCGAACTCCTCCGCGCCGAGCAGGGCGGCCGTCACCACGTCCCGCCCGGTCTTGATCCCGCCGTCCGTGCGCAGCCGCACCCGGCCCCGCAGGTCGTTCATCACCAGCACCTGCTGGGTCTCGGCCAGGCCGATCTCCCAGGGACAGCCGGCGTTCTTGATCGAGGAGAGCGGACTCGCCCCGGTCCCGCCGTCGTGGCCGGAGATGAGGATGTAGTCCGCGTAGGCCTTGGCGACCCCGGCGGCGATGGTGCCGACGCCGCTCTCGGCGACGAGCTTGACCCCCACCCTGGCGCGCGGATTGGCCGTCTTCAGGTCGTAGATGAGCTGGGCCAGGTCCTCGATGCTGTAGATGTCGTGGTGCGGCGGCGGCGAGATCAGGGGGATGCCGGGGATGGCGTGGCGCAGCCGGGCGATCAGGGGGGTGACCTTGTGCGCCGGCAGCTGGCCGCCCTCGCCGGGCTTGGCCCCCTGGGCGATCTTGATCTCCAGCTCCTCGGCGTTCTGCAAGTACTCCGGGGTGACGCCGAAGCGCGCGGCCGCCACCTGCTTCCCCTTGCTGTTGGCGCGCTCGCCGGCGAAAGGGCCGTCCGGGAAGGGCCGCCACCAGGCCGGGTCCTCCCCGCCTTCGCCCGTGTTCGACCGGGCGCCGATGCGGTTCATCGCCACGGCGAGCGTGGCGTGGGCCTCAGGGGAGAGGGCGCCGAGGGACATCGCCTGGGTGGAGAAGCGGGCGACGATGTTCTCCACCGGCTCCACCTCGTCGACGGAGACGGCCGGACCGAGGGCGACCTGCTCGAGCACGTCCCGCAGCGCGCGCGGCGCGCCGGACTGCAGCAGGTCGCGGTAGGCGACGTAGTCCGCCCACTCCCCGCTCCGGGAGGCTTTCTGCATCGCCACCACCGCCAGGCGGTTGTAGCCGTGGAACTCCCCGTCCTTCTTGTAGCGGATGAAGCCCAGGTCCGGGAGTCGGGCGGCGAGCGGCTGCTCCGGCCGGAAGGCGTCGTCGTAGCGGCGCAGCACCTCCTGCGCTACCTCGGGCAGGCCGATGCCCCCGATGCGGGACGGCGTCCCGCTGAAGCAGCGGTCGATCAGGCCCTGGCTGACCCCGACCGCCTCGAAGATCTGGGCCCCGCGGTAGGAGCCGACCGCGGAGATGCCCATCTTGGACATGATCCGCAGCAGGCCCTTGTCCGCCGCCTTGCGGTAGCGCGCTTCCAGCTCGGACTCGGGGGTGCTCTCGAAGCCCCGCTGCCCGGCGAAGGCCCGGCTGGCGGCGAGCGCCAGGTAGGGGTGCACCGCCCCCGCGCCGTACCCGATCAGGCAGGCCAGGTGGTGGATGTCCCAGGCCTCGCCGGTCTGCACGATCAGGTCGGCGCGCATCCGCTTGCCTTCGCGGATCAGGTGGTGGTGGACGGCGCCGGTGGCCAGCAAGGCCGGGATCGGCGCCTGGCCGGCGCCGCCGGGGGCGGCGCGCACGCCCACGTCGGTCAGGACCAGCAGGGTGCTGCCCCCGTCGACGGCGTCGACGGCCGCCCGGCAGAGGGCCTCGAGGGCGGCCTCCAGACCGGCCTCACCCCCGTCCGGATCGTAGGTGACGGGCAACACCGTGGCCCCGAACTCCTCTCGGGCGAGGGCCGCCATCTCGTCGTCCAGCAGGATGGGCGAAGGGACGTGGACGAGGGCGGCGTGCTCCTCGGCCTCGGTGAACAGGTTGCCCCGCCGTCCCAGGTAGGTGTCGAGCGACATCACCAGCCCCTCCAGGAGGGGATCGATGGGGGGGTTGGTGACCTGAGCGAAGCGCTGCCGGAAGTAGCCGTAGAGGGGCCGCGGGAGGCCGGAGAGGGCGGCGATCGGGGCGTCGTCTCCCATCGACCACTTGGGGTCCAGCCCCTCGGCCGCCATGGGGGTCACGATCTCGCGCACGTCCTCCTGGGTCCAGCCGAAGGCCCGCCACAGGACGGGCAGGTCCTCCTTCGAGACCGCGGGCGTTGTGGGCGCCGCGGGCGCCGCGGGCGCCGGCGCCTCGGTGGCCGGCTCGACGCCGGCGCCGTGGCCGTTGAGGCGCGTCTCCAGTCGCACCAGGTGCCGGGCGATCCACTCCCCGTAGGGCCGCCGGGCGGCGAGGTCGCGCTTGATCTCGGCGTTGCGCACCAGGCGGCCGGCCCGGGTGTCGACGGCGATCATCTCGCCGGGGCCGAGGCGGCCCTTCTCCACCACGTCCGCGTCGTCGATGTCGACGATGCCCACCTCCGAGCCCATGACCACGAGTCCGTCCCGGGTCACCTTGTAGCGCGCCGGGCGCAGGCCGTTGCGGTCGAGCGCGGCGGCCACCACCCGCCCGTCCGAGAAGGCGAGCGCGGCCGGACCGTCCCAGGGCTCGGTCAGGCAGGAGTGGTACTCGTAGAAGGCCCGGCGCGCGGCGTCCATGTCCGCCATGTGCTCCCAGGCCTCGGGGACGAGCATGGTCATGGCGTGCAGGATGTCGCGCCCGGAGCGCTCGATCGCCTCCAGGGCGTTGTCCAGCCCGGCGGAGTCCGAGCCCCCGTTCCAGCAGATCGGCTTCAGCCACTCCACGTCCGCGTTCCAGATGGGGGAAGCCAGGTCCGGCTCCCGCGCGGCCATCCAGTTGCGGTTCCCCCACTCGGTGTTGATCTCGCCGTTGTGGGCCAGCATGCGGAAGGGCTGGGCGAGGAACCAGGTGGGGAAGGTGTTGGTGCTGTAGCGCTGGTGGAAGACCGCCAGCGCCGTCTCGTACAGCGGATCGGCCAGGTCCAGGTAGAAGCCGGAGAGCTGCGCCGGGACGACCAGCCCCTTGTAGACGATGGTGCTGGGGGACATGGAGGGGACGTAGAAGCTGCCGATCCCCTCGTTGCCGATGCGCCGCTCGATCTCCTTGCGGGCCAGGAACAGGACGCGCTCGAAGTCGTTGTCGTCGAGCCCCAGCGGCCGGCCGATGATGAGCTGCTGGATGTCCGGCTGCGTCGCCCGCGCCTTCTCTCCCAGCCCGTCCGGGTCGACCGGTACCGGACGCCAGGCCAGGCGGCGGAGCCCGTGCCGGTCGCAGGTGCGCTCGATGATCCGCTGGCAGCGGACGCGAATCGGCTCCTCGGACGGGAAGAAGAACATCGCCACCGCGACGTCTTCCGGCCGGAAGTCGGTCACCCCGAGGCGGGTCAGCTCGCGGGCGATGAACGCCCGCGGCGTCTGCGTCAGCACCCCGGCGCCGTCGCCCGTCCTGGCGTCGGCCCCGACGGCGCCGCGGTGGGTGACGTTGGCGACCGATTCCAGGGCCAGCCGCAGCACCTGGTGCGTCGGTTTGCCGTCGATGCGGGCGATGAAGCCGACGCCGCAGGCGTCGTGCTCGAAGCGGGGATCGTAGAGCCCCGCCGCCGGCGGCAGCGGAGACGGGTGCGGGTGCGGTTGCGGCGCTACCGGTACCGGTAGCGCCGGCGGCTGTGACGGTGCTGCAGTCCTTCGCGACATCCCTCTTGCCTATACCCGGCGCGGCGGCAGAAATAAAGAAAGGAGCCCTGCCGCCCCGTACGTGATCGCAACGGGGGCGGAGGACTCCATCGGCCCGCCCGGCAACCGGCGGCGCCTCCCTGGCACCGGCCGGCACTCAGAGTCGGAGTATAGCAGAGGGGGTAACCCGCACCCCCCGGCAGCGCCCGGCAGCGGGCGCCGCCGGGCGCAGCAGAAAGACTTATCCCTCCTGGGCCTCGTACTGCTGCTTGATCTCGGCCAGGACGTTGGGGTCGGTCAGGGTGGTGGTGTCGCCCAGGATGCGCCCTTCGGCGATGTCCCGCAGCAGCCGGCGCATGATCTTCCCCGAGCGCGTCTTGGGCAGCTCGCTCGTGAAGCGGATCAGCTTCGGCCGGGCGATCGGCCCGATCTTCTCGCCCACGTGCTGGCGCAGGGCGCGGCTGAGGGCCTCGTCCGCCTGCACCCCCATCTTGGGGGTGACGAACGCGGCGATGGCCTGCCCGGTGATCTCGTCCGGGATGCCGATGACGGCCGCCTCGGCGACGGCGGGGTGGCTGACCAGGGCGCTCTCCAGCTCCATCGTGCCGATGCGGTGGGCGGAGACGTTCAGCACGTCGTCGACCCGCCCCAGGAGCCAGAAGTAGCCCTCCTCGTCGAGCTTGCAGCCGTCGCCGGTGAAGTAGATTCCGGGGTACTTGCTCCAGTAGGTCTGGATGAAGCGCTCGTCGTCGCCCCACAGGGTGCGCAGCATCGAGGGCCAGGGCTGCTTGACCACCAGGTAGCCGCCTCCGCCCAGGGGGACGGAGGTGCCCTGCTCGTCGACCACGTCCGCGTCGATCCCGGGGAAGGGCAGGGTGGCCGAGCCCGGCTTGGTCGTGGTCATGCCCGGCAGGGGGCTGATCATGATCGCCCCCGTCTCGGTCTGCCACCAGGTGTCGACCACCGGACAGCGCCCACCGCCGATGTTCTGCTGGTACCAGATCCAGGCCTCGGGATTGATCGGCTCGCCGACGCTGCCCAGCAGGCGCAGGGAGGACATGTCGTGGCGCTGCGGGTACTCCTCGCCCCAGCGCATGAAGGACCGGATGGCCGTCGGGGCGGTGTACAGGATGGTCACCTTGTGCTTGGCGATGACCGCCCAGAAGCGGTCGCGGTCCGGGAAGTCCGGCGTGCCCTCGAAGAGGACGCAGGTGGCCCCGTTGCACAGCGGACCGTAGACGATGTAGGAGTGCCCGGTGACCCAGCCGACGTCCGCAGTGCACCAGTAGACGTCGTCCTCCTTGAGGTCGAAGATCCACTTGTGGGTCAGGGAGGTGCCGACGAGGTAGCCGCCGGTGGAGTGCAGGATGCCCTTGGGCTTCCCGGTTGAGCCGCTGGTGTAGAGCACGAACAGGGGGTGCTCGGAGTCGAGCCGCTCCGGCTCGCAGGTCGTCCGGCCGCTGCGGCGGCTCTCTTCGAGCGCCTCGTGCCACCAGACGTCCCGGCCCGCCCGCATCGTGACGTCGGCGGCGTCCCCGACGCGCTTGACCACGACGCAGGTGCGCACGCCGCCGGCCCGCTCAAGAGCGGCGTCGGTGTTCGCCTTGAGAGGCACGACGCTCCCCCGGCGCCAGCCGCCGTCGGCGGTGACCACCACGGTGGCGCCGAGGTCGTTGATCCGGTCGGCGAGCGACTCGGGCGAGAAGCCGCCGAAGACGACGGTGTGCGGCGCGCCGAGCCGGGCGCAGGCCAGCATCACGATCGCCGCCTCGGGGATCATCGGCAGGTAGATGGCCACCCTGTCGCCCTTCTCGACCCCGAGGCGGCGCAGGGTGGCGGCGGCGAGGTTCACCTCGTCGAGCAGCTCGGCGTAGGTGATGGTGCGGACGTCGCCCGGCTCGCCCTCGAAGATGATGGCCGGCTTGTTCGCCCGCGCGGGGTCGGCGGCGTGGCGGTCGACGCAGTTGTAGCTGGCGTTGACCTCCCCGCCGATGAACCACTTGGCGAACGGGGGCGACCAGTCCAGCACCCGGTCCCAGGGCTTGAACCAGGTCACCTGCTCGGCGGCGCGCGCAGCCCAGAAGCCCTCCGGGTCGGCCTTGGCCTGCTCGTAGACGGCGGGGTCGTTGACGTTGGCCGACCTGGCCAGGTCGGCCGACGGCGGGAAGCGCCGGTCCTCCTGAAGCAGCGCCTCGATGGCGCCGGAGCCGGTTTGGGTCATGGGGTCACCTCTCCCTCTCGCGGGTTGCCTGTTGCGGGGCGTCGATCGAGGACGGTGTCGATCGCGGGCGGAGTCGATTGTCGATCAAGGGCCGGTCAACGGTCGAACAAGGGCCGATTCGGGATTGAAGATAGAAGTCGGTTACGCCAGTGTCAAACCCGGCGCCGCCGCCGGCCCCGCGGACCGGCCGGCCGGCGAGGGGGCGTCGTGACCGGCTGTACAATGTCGATGGCTGGGATGCAAGGACAGGTCAAGGTTGCCCCGGCGCGGTGGTGGCATGTTCCGGGTCTCTCCCGACTGATCCGAGAGACCCGCCGCCGGCCGGAAGGGGCGCCGGCGGCCGGCGAGGCCGCCCTGCTCTGGTCGCCGTACTGGTCGCCGTCGCTCGGACTGCTGCAGTCCGTCTGGACGTCCCGGATGCCGGGCCTTCCCGGCCCGCGCAGCTTCGTCGCCGAGGCCAGCAACCGCGCGGTCGGCCTGGCCCAGATGCGCCCCGGGGACGAGCCCCACCAGTGGGAGGTGGTCTTCCTCGCCCTGGAGGACGCGGCCGAGCCGGCCCGCCTCGGCCTGCCGGACGGCACCCGGGCCCCCCTGACGTTCATCCCGGACCGGCGCGCGGCGCGGCTGCTCGGCGAGCTGTGCGACGCCGGCGTGCAGCTCGGCGCCGAGCGCATCTTCGCCAGCGTCGCCGACGACGGCGGGCGCTACGAGCTGTTCAAGCAGGTGGGCTTCGCCGCCGTCGTGCGGGAGTACGACTACTACCGGACGACGGGCGACGCGCCGCCCCTCCCGGACGCCGCCCCGGCCATCGCGGGGCTGCGCCGCCAGCAGCGGGCGGACGCCTTCGGCCTGCTCCAGCTCTACCAGGCCTGCACGCCCAAGCTGGTGCAGATGGCGGAGGGGAAGCGCAGCCGCAGCTGGGACCTGCCGGCCCCGGGCTGGGGGCGCCGCCTGGCCCACCGCCGGGGCGCGGGCCGCTGGGTGGTGGAGCGGGACGGGCGCAAGGTGGCCTGGCTGCGCCTCAGCCGGCGCGGGCAGGGATCGCCGGGCGCCCTCAGCGGCCAGCTGCTGGTCGACCCGCGGGCCGCCGACCTCGCCCGCCCGCTGGTGGAGTACGCCCTGGCGAAGGCAGCGCGGGCCCCGGTCAGGAGCATCCTGATCCGCGTCCGCGAGCACCAGCCCGGCGTCATGTCCGCGCTCGAGTCCTGGGGGTTCAATCCGGTGGAGAGCCGGCTGCTGATGATCAAGCAGCTGGCCGCCCCGGTCCGCCACCCGCAGTTCGTCCCCGCGATGGAGAAAGTGGTCTGAGATCGAGTCCCAACCGCCCGCCGATCGCCCAACGGCCACCGAGCCCACTACGGTCACAGAGGCGCGTGTGAGAGACGACCGACCCGCGTACGAACAGCCCTCAACCGACGATCTGGAGCTGCTGCTCTCGGCCCTCCCCGCCCGCATCCGCGAGCCCCTGGATACGCTCGAGCCGCGCGGCGAGCTGCTGGAGATCGTGATGGACCTCGGGCGGGAGCCGGAGGCCCGCTTCGCCGGGCGCGAGGAGCTGCTCAGCGAGCAGGAGGTCACCGCGGCCGACCTGGACTACGTGGTGGCGCGGATCGGGGCCTTCGGGGCGGACAACCGGGCGGGGATCCCCCGCACGCTGCACCGCATCTCCGCCCTGCGCAACCGCACCGGGGCGGTGGTCGGG
>DATLLM010000552.1:0-2123 GCA_035537855.1 Chloroflexota bacterium
CCGCCGGTACGTCGCGCGGTCGCGCCCGCCGCCACCGCCGGCGGTCAAGACGCAGCGCGGCCGATGCCCCAGCCTAGCACCACCGGCGCCGCGGCTCCATGGGCGCGCCGCACAGCGCGGCCGGCCATCCCTTGGCGCGGGCGCGCGGCGCGGTGCGGGAGCGCCCCCGGCCGGGCGCGGATTCGCCGTGCGGCGCCCGCGCCCCGGTCGACCCCGGAGGCCGGCGGTGGTCGATAATGGTGGGCGATGAAGATCACCGCCGTCCGCCACAGCCCCGCTTACCACTACCGCATGGAGCGCCCCATCGGCGACGCCAACGGACCGGTCGGGAACGACCTCGGGGGCGGGTCGTTCGTCTACGTCGACACGGACGAGGGCGTCACCGGGATCGCCCCCGGGGGCGGCCCCCACGTCCGCCAGCTCGAGCACCTGCTGGTGGGCGAGGACCCGCGGGGCGTGGTCGGGCTGTGGAAGAAGCTCTGCGACCACGCCTTCAAGGGCGGCGTCGAGGGCCAGATCAAGGCGGCGATCGGCGCCCTGGACGTCGCCCTCTGGGACCTCAAGGCGCGGCTGAACGAGGAGCCCCTGTGGCGTACCCTGGGGGCCTCCGATCCGCGGGTCAAGGCCTACGCCTCGGGCATCGACCTCTGCCTGACCGACGAGGAGATCGGCCGGCTCTACGGCCGCGCGGCGGATCTGGGCATCGACGCCGGGAAGCTGAAGGTCGGGCTCGACCCCGACTCCGACCGGCGGCGCCTCGAGCTGGTCAGGGAGCGCCTCTCCCGGGCCAATCCCCGGCCCTCGTTGATGATCGATTCGAACGAGTACTGGTCGCCGAAGCAGGCCATCCGGGCCATCGCCGCGCTCGAGGAGGCGTTCGATCTGACCTGGGTCGAGGAGCCGGCCCGGCGCTGGGACTACCGCGGACTGCGCCTGGTGCGGGAATCCGTCCGCGCCGCCGTCGCCACCGGGGAGAACCTGAACGGGGCCCAGGACTTCTACCCCCTGATTCTGAACGACGCCGCCGACGTCTACGAGATCGGCGCGGGGACCACCGGGATCACCGGGGCGATGCTCGTCGGGCAGATGTGCGCCGGCTTCGAGCTGCCGGTGGCGATGATGAACTGCCCGGCCAACTTCATGGCCCACCTGGCCGCCGCCCTGCCCAACCACCTGATGATGGAGGTGCTCCTGCTCGACCGGGAGCCCTGCTTCAGCTTCGACAACCGCATCGAGGACGGCTTCATCGTCCTCGGCGAGGCCCCCGGTTTGGGCATCACCGTGGACGAGACGCGCCTCGCCGAGCTGGCCGCGCCCGGCCCGCGGCGCACCTGGCAGGACCCGCAGCCGTTCCCCCGGCGGGAGGGCGCCGGCCTGTGGATCAAGGGCCTGACCGCGGACGAGCGGGCCCGCCAGGAGCGCCACGAATGACCGACCGCACCGAACCCACCGCCCCGGGCGCGGCCCCGGGCGCGGCCCCGGAAGCGGGAGCGCTGAAGGGCGGTCTGCCCGTCATCCCGTTCGCCGACGCCGCCGCCTGGGAGGCCTGGCTGGACGCCAACCACGCCACCTCGAAGGGGCTCTGGCTCAAGCTGGCCAAGAAGGGCAGCGGGATCGCCAGCGTCACCTACGCCGAGGCCCTGGACGTCGCCCTCTGCTTCGGCTGGATCGACGGCCAGAAAGGCGCCCTGGACGAGCGCCACTGGCTGCAACGATTCACCCGCCGCGGCAAGGCCAGCCGCTGGTCGCAGATCAACCGGGAGCGAGCCCTCGTCTTGCAGCGCGAGGGCCGCGTGCGGCCCCCCGGCCTGGTCCAGATGGAGCTGGCCCGGGCGGACGGGCGCTGGGAGGCCGCTTACTCCTCGCAGCAGTTCGCCACCGTGCCGGACGACCTCCAGGCGGCGCTCGACCAGAACCCGGTGGCGAAGGCGTTCTTCGAGACGCTGCGGGGGCCGAATCGCTACGCCATCCTCTACCGTCTGCAAGACGCGAAGCGGCCCGAGACCCGCGCCCGCCGCCTGGCGCAGTTCGTCGAGATGCTGAACGAGCAGCGGAAGCCGTATCCGTAGGGGGACGCGAAGTGGAGCGCGAAGCACCCGCCTTCCGCCCGGTCGGGGTGGGGG
>DATLLM010000553.1:0-4298 GCA_035537855.1 Chloroflexota bacterium
GGCGGGGCAGACCACCGGCGACGCCGGCGTCGAGCTCGAACAGCAGGAACTGGTTACGCTGGGTCGCGCTGAGGTTGTCGTCGCTCAGCAGGAGCAGCGATGCCCGGCCGTTCGGCAGGCGCGGCCCCAGCGCCATCGCCTCCAGGTTGTCCGGCGCGAGGCCCGCCCGGCGCAGACTGAGCAGGGGCGTCTTGGTGGCGGTCCGGCCGGGGAACGGGTCCGGCAGGTCGGTCAGCCCGGCGACGTCCTGCGCCCCGGTCAGGCTGACGCCGAAGAGGCCCACCTCGTTGCCGGCGCCCGCGACGAAGCTGCGCTCCAGGACGAGCAGGTCGAATCCGGGCAGGAGGTGCCGGATCGCCAGCAGGGCGGTGACGCCGTTGTCGGCCGCGCCGGTGGGCGGCTCGGGGCGGGCGAAGATGGGCTCGGTCTGGTAGACGACCTCGCGCCCCGGCCGCGCCGCGCCGGGCCCGCCCCGCAGGTCGTAGTGGAGCAGACGCACGCGGGTGCCGGCGTCGGGCGTCGCCAGCGGGCCGTCCTGCGCCAGCGCCTGCTCGTTCGCCAGCACCAGGGTCTGCCCGTCCGCCGAGAGCGTCATGCCCTCGAAGGCCAGGTTGGGCCGCGTCCCCCGCCCCTCCGCGGGGACGAACGCGTCCGGCAGCGGCAGCTCGCCCAGCAGGCGCCCGTCGAGTGCGAAGCGGCGGACCCACGGGATGTTGTTCCGGTCGCGCTCGGAGGTGATGAGGAGGTCCCCGTCGGGGAGCAGGACGAGGTCCTCCAGATCCGAGTCGCCGGCCTGGTAGGGTTGCACCCCCGGCGTCGCCGGGTCGCTGTCGAGCAGGGTCACCCCCACCACCCGGACGTCCGCGATGCCGCCCGGCCCCAGGTCGATCTCCAGCGTGTAGAAGCGGGCGACGCCGCGGTCGTCGGAGACGGCGTAGTACACCCCGCGCCGCGGGTCGCGGACGAGCCCGGACAGCTCACCGACCGCGGTGCCCTCGTACGAGGTGCCGGTGGGGTACACGAACTCGCCGAGGAAGCGCAGCGGTCCGGGGGGCGCGCCCTGCGCGCCGGCGGGCACCGGCGCGAGCGGCAGCCCCCCGGCCAGGGCGACGGCGGCGGCGACCGCCACGGCGACGGCCCACCGGCGCCAGCGAGCGGCGCCCTCCATTCCGTTCTCCTCCTCGGCAGGTGGCCACAGGGCGACGCGGCCGTCCGCTCGGGTACGCCGGGCGTCGGCGGCGCGAGTCTACCTCGCGCGGGGCGCACCGGGGCACGGAAGTCACCCTGAGCCACCGGGTGATCCACCGCGACCCGCGCTTCTCCGCGGACGCGGACGCCTTCCGGCCGGAACGCCGGGCGATCGGGCCGGCCGGCTGCCCGCTACGCCCGCTTCTTGATCGTGGGTGGGCCGCGCGTCTGCACCGGCAACGCCTTCGCGATGGCCGCGGCCGTGCCGCTCCGGGCCACCATCGCCCAGCGCGTCTGCCTGTCCCCGGAGCCCGGCCCCCGGCTACGCCGTGACGGCGCAACCCTCCGTCACCTCCCGCCCGCGGCACGGCGTCCGGCCGGTCCTGGGCCGGAAGCGATCCACCGCGGGTGACCACCGACCACCCGCGTGCCCGCGACGCGTGCGGAAGCGCCTGCCGGCGGCGCGTTCCGACTCGGGTCGGAACGCGGCGCCGGGACCGAACGCTACGCGGGATCGAGCACCTTGACCCCGCTCTCGTCCAGCGCGCGGTGGACCATCGGCGCGTCCTCGATCCGCTGCAGGGACAGCTCGCAGAGGGTGAGCACCTCGCAGCCGGGCTCGAGGTGGCCGGCCCAGGTCTTGTGCTCCTTGTCGAGCAGCGTCAGGTGCAGGTGGGGCTCGCCGCCGGCGATGATGCCGGCGATGTGCCCGATCTCGAGCGGGCCGTCGAGCTCGATGTAGTCGTCGCCCGGCGGGTAGTTGTTGCTGGCGATGACGTGGAAGTGGCCCTTGGTGAGCGAGCCGAGGCCGGTCATGACGACGGCGTTCCGGAGGTCGGCCTCCCGGATCAGGGTGGTGATGGACTCGAGGACGTCGTCGCCGTGGTGCAGGCTCAAGAAGACGATCCCGCGGGCTTTGGACTCCCAGTGCTTCATCGCTCAGACGCTCCCGACGATGTCCTTGAAGTACTCCAGGGCGCCGTCGGCGTCCACGGTCTCGTCCGGCGCCTTGCCCAGGCGCTCGTAGAGCTTGCGGCGGGAGCGCTTGTCGTCGATGGCGATGCGCGCGGCGAAGTAGAGCACGTCCTCGGCGACCTCCTGGGGGACGACGACGCAGCCGTCCCAGTCGCAGCCGACGATGTCGCCGGGGCGCACCAGGACGCCGCCGCAGCCGACGGGGACCTGGACGTCGACCAGCTCGACGCGCCCCGGGATGATGGGGCGGCCGATCCCCCGGCAGGCGACGGGGGTCCGCTGCAGGATCACCTCGTCGGTGTCGCGGCAGTTGCCCTCGGTCACGATGCCGACGGCGCCGGCGGCCTGCACGCCCATCGAGTTGGCCGACCCCCAGTAGCCGGTCTCGCGCGCGCCGCCGGTGGAGGTGACGACGACGCAGCCGGGCGTGACGTGCTCGTCCAGACGGGGGCGCGTGAGGCCGCCCAGGCGCTGCTCCTGCTCGCCGAACCAGATGCCGTGCTGCCGGAGCGCCTCCTCGCGCGTGATCGGGCGCATGCGCTGGTTGGAGGGGACGACGCGCATCGTGACGGCCGGCCCCCAGAACCTCATCCCCATCCACAGGGGACGGATCTGGGGGTCGACGAGAGTCACGTCGGCGCGGCCGACGGCGTCGAGGCCGTCCGTGACGTCGGTGACGCGCAGGTAGTGGCGGAAGCGTTCGGCGAGCGCGTAGGTATCTGGCAAGATGCTCCTCCGTCGTCGGTGAGTGGTCGGCGCCGTTCCGGTGCGGCCGCCGGGGACTTCGGCCCCTGGACCCGCCGGCGCCGCCGCGGCGGCGCCGGCGGGCCCCACGCCTCAGCGGCCCCGGGCGAGGACGGCGTCGAACTTCGGCTTGGCGCCCATGGCGGCGTCGCGAGCGGTGCCGGTGCCGGCCCACAGCTTGTCGGTGAACTCCTCCTTGTAGACCTGCATGATGTCGAGCTGGCCGACGGGGAACACGAAGCCCATCGGCGGGACCTTCCCCTTGCCCTTGAGGGGCTCGACGTGCACGTCCCGGAAGTGCTCGGGGAGGTTGTCCTCCCAGGCGAGGTTGTCGATGCTGTCGGGGCGGCTCGGCCCCCAGCGGTGGCCGCTGGCGATCTTGGCCTGCACCTCCTGGCTGGTCAAGAACTTGAGCAGCTCCCAGCCCTCGTCCTTGTGCTTGGCCTTGGCCGGGAGGGCGTAGCCGGAGGCGCCGACGGCGAAGAAGTTGCCGCCCCGGCCCCTGGGGATCGGCGCGACGTCGAACGCGAACTCGCGCTTCTCGGTCTTGTGGAAGTAGGCGGCGGAGTGGTGGCCGAAGGCCATCGCGGTGACGCCCCCCCGCCACGCGTCGCCGCTGAACTGGAACTGGTGGGCGGTGGGGGTGACGCGGTGCTTGAACTCCAGGTCCCAGAAGAACTGGAGCGCCTCCATCGACCCCGCCGCGTCGACGTTGGACTTCGTCAGCTCCTTGTTGTACCAGGAGCCCCCGAACGACCGGAGCACCGCCTCCCACTGCTCGCTGTCGGGAATCGGTCGCGGCGAGGTGACGGCGAACTGCCCCAGCTCGGAGTTCGCGACGTTGTGTGTTGCGCACACGGTTCCGGGGGCTATTCGACCGCGAACCTGCACCCCGTGGCCCGACGGGTGATCTGGACGGCTCCACCCGTGGCCGCGCGCCCGTCGGCCGTTTCGACCCCAGCAACACACAACGTCGCGAACTCCGCCGGGCCACCCCGAGCCCGGACGAGCTGCGGGCGATGCAGACCCTGGCGGCGGCGCACCCGGTGCAGGCGACGCACGCGACCGACCTCCCGTACCGCCTGGCGTGGTGCCATCCGGACCGACCCGAGCGGGCGGAGACGGCGCTCTGGCACGCGGGCGGTGAGCTGGTCGGGTGGGCCGTGTGGTCGCCCAGCGGGCGGGGGTGGAGTTCGCCGCGCACCCCGCCCACGCCGCGGCGGTGGGGGCCGCGGCGCTGGCCTGGGGGGAGGCCCACGCCCTGGGACTGCCTGTGGTCGGAGCAGAGCGCCCGGCCTGGTGGGTGTCGGCCCGGGCCGACGACACCGAGCGGCTCGCTGTGCTGGAGGCGGCCGGGTTCCGCCCGGCGCCGTGGACGGCGTGCCGGTACG
>DATLLM010000554.1:0-2883 GCA_035537855.1 Chloroflexota bacterium
GCGGCTGCTCGTCCTGGGACCGGCGCTGCTGGGCACGACCTGGCTCGCCCCGGGGGCCGGAGCGGCCACGCCCGAGGGCGGGGCGGCCGCACCCGGCGTACCGGCGGCGGTGGCGTCGCTCGACGCGCTGGTCGCCCAGGCCCAGCGCCAGACCGGCGTGCCGGGCATCTCCGTCGCCGTCGTCTTCCGGGACGAGGTGGTCTACCTCAAGGGCTTCGGCGTGCGCGCGGTGGGCCGGCCGGAGGCGGTCGATCCGGACACCGTGTTCCAGATCGCCTCGGTCTCCAAGCCGATCGCCTCGACGATCGTGTCCGGCGTGATCGGGGACGGCGGGGACGGCGGGGTCGCCTGGGACGACCCGGTGATCGAGCACGACCCGGGGTTCCGCCTGGCGGACGCGTCGGCGACGCGGGCGGTGACGCTGCGCGACCTGTTCTCCCACCGCAGCGGACTGCCGGAGTACGCCGGTGACCTGCTGGAGGACATCGGCTACGACCGGGAGGCGATCCTGTCCCGGCTGCGCTTCCTACCCCTCGGGAACCGCTTCCGGGCGACGTACAACTACACCAACTTCGGGCTGACCGAGGCGGCCGTTGCCGTCGCCCGCACGACGGGGATGTCCTGGGAGGATCTGGCCGCCGCGCGCCTCTACCGCCCGCTGGGCATGACCCACACCAGCTCGCGCTTCTCGGACTTCATCGCCGAGCCGAACCGGGCGTCCGGGCACGTCGAGCTGCCCGGGGGGCGCTGGGAGAGCCGCTACCAGCGCACGCCGCAGGAGCAGTCTCCCGCCGGCGGGGTCAGCTCGTCGGCGCGCGACCTGGCCCAGTGGGTCCGCCTGCAGCTGGCCAACGGCGCCTACGGCGGGCGGCAGCTGGTGGACGCCGCCGCCCTGGCGGAGACGCACCGCCCGCAGATGGTCAGCAACCAGCCGCGGAACCCGTTCGCCGACCGCGCGGGCTTCTACGGACTGGGCTGGAACGTGAGCTACGACGCGTTCGGCAAGATCCGGCTGGGCCACTCCGGGGCCTTCGCTCTCGGCGCGGCCACCGCCGTCTATCTGCTGCCCGCGGAGCAGGTGGGGATCGTGGTGCTGACCAACGGCGCGCCGATCGGGGTGCCCGAGTCGATCGCCCTCGCCTTCCTCGACACGGTGCAGACGGGCGCCCCCCAGCAGGATTACATCCCCTTGCTGGGCCGGGCCTTCCGCCAGCTCGGCGCGCCGACGTACGGCACGGAAGTGGACTACTCCCGACCCCCGGCCGGCGCGGCCCCGCCCCTGCCGGCGGCAGCCTACGCCGGCGACTACGCCAACGACTACTTCGGGCCGCTCCGGATCGAGGCCACCGCGGCGGGGCTGGTGCTACGGCTGGGGCCCCACCTCGACCCTTTCCCGCTGACGCCGTTCGCGCGGGACACCTTCACCTACCAGCCGGTGGGCGAGCAGTCCTTCGGGCCCGCCGCCGTGACGTTCACCATCGGCGCGGACGGCACCGGGGCGAGCGTGCTGGTCGAGAACCTCGACCTCTACGATAACGGCACCTTCGTCCGCGAGCCGCCCGCCGGCACGCCGCGTGCCTGATAGCTAGCGGACTGGCTCCATCGAGAGGTGGGGGCCCGGAGGTCCCGTTCTGCCCCGCTGTTCCCGGAGAGAGGGTACTTTCTGCCCGATGAACGTACGTATCGGCCGCCGCCCGGCGCGGGGACTGCTGGCCCTCCTCTTCGCCGGCGCGGCGCTCCTGCCGGGTTTCGCGCCGTGGGCCGCCGCCAGCGCCAGCGCCCAGAGCTTCGACGACTTCGTCACCACCGCCCCCGTCACCCCGTCGTCGGTGGCGCAGGGCGAGACGGTGACCATCAACGCCGCGGTGACCTCCCGGATCGCGACGACGGCGCTGGTGGACGTCGAGGTGCACGGCCCGGGGGGCAAGGTCTACCAGGCCTTCAACGACTCCCAGTCCTTCAGCGCCGGCCAGACGCGCACCTACCCGCTGGGGTGGACGATCGCGGACGGGGTGGCGCCGGGCGCCTACACCGTCCACATCGGCATCTTCAGCCCCGGCTGGGGGACGGTCTACCACTGGAACGCCGGCGCGGGGAGCCTCACGGTCACCGACGGCGCGCCGCCGCCGAATCAGGGGGCGCCGAAAGTGATGCCCCTCGGCGATTCGCTGACCGACGGCTACAACATCCCCGGCGGTTACCGCCCCGAGCTGCAAGCCCTGCTGCAGAGCGACGGCCTGCAGGTCGACTTCGTCGGCTCGCTGACCAACGGCCCGGCGGGCTTCCGCGACCAGGAGCACGAGGGGCACTCCGGCTGGCGGATCGAGCAGATCGACGGCCAGGCCCGGGCCTGGCTGACCGCCTCCCAGCCGGAGGTGGTGCTGCTGCTGATCGGGACGAACGACATGGCCCAGAACTTCGACCCCGCCGGGGCGCCGGGCCGGCTGAGCGCCCTGCTGGACACGATCACGAGCACGCTGCCCCAGACCCGGGTGATCGTCTCCTCGATCCCCCGGATGGGACCGGGTCCGAGCGACGTGCTCGACCGCATCCAGGCCTACAACGCCGCGATCCCCGGGATCGTGCAGCAGAAAGCGGCCGCCGGGCGCCGGGTGAGCTACGTCGACGCCTTCAGCGTCATCACCCCGGACGACCTGTGGGGGGACTGGACGCACCTGGCGGCCAGCGGCGACCGCAAGCTGGCCGAGACCTTCCACCCCGCCCTGCGGGACATCCTGCGCGCCGCGGCCCCGCCGACGGCGACGCCGCTGCCGGTGGCGACGGCCACCTCCGTCCCGGCGCCGGCGACGGCGACGCTCCCCGGCGAGGCCGCGGCGGTGATCGTGAAGGACGGGGCGGCCGGCGTCGGCGTCCGGGTGGCGG
>DATLLM010000555.1:0-7866 GCA_035537855.1 Chloroflexota bacterium
GCCGGGATGGGGTACGACGGCGTGCAGTTCGCCGGCTACGGCGGGCTGAGCGCGCCGGAGCTGCGCCGGCTGCTGGAGGACAACGGCGTGCGGCCGGCGGGCACCCACACCGGACTGGACACCCTCGAAGGCGACCTCGAGGCCGAGCTGGACTACAACGAGGCCATCGGCAACCGCTGGGTGATCTGCCCGGCCATCCCCGAGGCGCGCCGGCGCGACCTGGCCGGCTGGCGCGACGTGGCCGCCTCCCTCAACCGGGTGGGCGAGCGCTGCGTCGCCCGCGGGCTGCTCTTCGGCTACCACAACCACGCGTTCGAGTTCCCGGCCATCCCGGACGGAGACGGCAAGCGGGGCCTCGACGTCATCCTGGGGGAGACGGACCCGCGGCTCGTCTTCTGGGAGCCGGACGTCTACTGGATCAAGAAGGGCGGGGCCGACCCGGCGGCGATGATCCGCGAGTACGCCGGCCGGGTGCCCATCACCCACCTCAAGGACATGACCGGGGACGAGCGGGCGACTTTCGCCGAGGTGGGCGAGGGGACCCTGGACTGGCCGGCGATCCTGGACGCCTCGGAGGCGTCCGCCGTCGAGTGGCACTGCGTCGAGCAGGACCGGTGCGACCGGCCGCCGCTGGAGAGCGTGCGGCTCAGCCTGGAGCATCTCCGCTCCTGGGGCATGGGGGAGGCGAAGTGAAGATCACCAAGGTCGAGGCGCTGCCGATCGACCGCTACCTGTTCGCCCAGATCCACACCGACGAGGGGATCGTCGGCCTGGGCGAATCCGGCACCTGGGGGTACCTGGAGGCCTCGCAGGCGGCGATCGAGAAGTACGGGCGCTACCTGGTGGGGGAGGACCCGGCGCGGATCGAGCACCACTGGAACGTGATGTACCGCTCGAGCCACTTCCGCGGGGCGGCGATCATGGGCGCCCTCTCGGCGATCGACATCGCCCTGTGGGACATCAAGGGCAAGGCCCTCGGCGTCCCCGTCTACGACCTGCTCGGCGGCAAGTGCCGGGACAAGGCCCGCGTCTACTACCACGTGATGGGGAACACCACGGAGAAGCTCGTCCAGGGGTGCGTCGCCGCCCGGGAGGCCGGCTTCACCGCCGTCGGGCACCTGACCCCGTTCCTGGACGAGGCGCGCGAGGTGCCCTACTTCAAGACCCACGCGAGCAAGATCCGGGACGCCATCGACACCGTGCGCCGGTACCGGGAGGCGGTCGGCACCGACGTCGACCTCTGCATCGAGATCCACCGCCGGCTGACCCCGGCGGAGGCGGTCGTCCTGGCCCGGGGGATCGAGCAATTCCACCCCATGTTCTACGAGGACCCCATCCTGCCGGACAACTTCGACGCCATGGCGCTCGTCGCCCAGCACATCGCCGTGCCCATCGCCACCGGGGAGCGCCTGCACACCATCTACGAGTTCGAGATGCTCCTCGCCCGCGGGGCCGTGCAGTACGTCCGCCCGGACGTCTGCATGGCCGGCGGCATCTCCGGCACCAAGAAGATCGCCGCCCTCGCCGAGGCGCACAACGTGGGCGTCGTGCCCCACAACCCCCTCTCCCCGGTGAGCACGGCCGCCTGTCTGCAGGTCGCCGCCTGCATCCCCAACTTCGCCATCCAGGAGTACCCGACGGGCGAAGAGCGCCCGCCGAAGAGCGAGATCGTGAAGACCACGGTGCGCTGCGAGAACGGGTTCCTGATCATCCCCGATTCGCCGGGAATCGGGATCGAGCTGGCGCCCGACGCGCAGGAGAAGTACCCCCCGAAGCCGCGGCCGATCGGGACGCGGCTGCACGTCGACGGGTCGGTCGTCGACCAGTAGGGCGGGTAGGACAGGCCGGGGCGTGGAGCTGAGCGATGAACGGGTTCCGACTCGACGGGCAGGTGGCCCTGATCACCGGGGCGTCCGGAGGCCTGGGCAGCGCCATGGTCCGGGCGTTCGGCGCCGCGGGCGCGCAGCTGGCGCTGGCTGAGCTGCCGGCCCGGCTGGAGGCGGCGCAGGCCCTGGCGGCGGCGGCCGGGGCCGAGTTCGGCGTGCGGGCGATGGCCGTGCCCATGGACGTCACCGACATCCCCGGGGTGGACGCGGCGGTCGGGGAGGTGGAGCGGACGCTGGGGGCGCCGGACGTCCTCGTCGCCAACGCCGGGGTGAACGTGCCGAAGGCGGCGCTCGAGGTGACCGAGGCGGACTGGGACCGGGTCCTGGACGTCGACCTGAAGGGCGTCTTCTTCTCCTGCCAGGCCGTTGGGCGGCGGATGGTGGCCCGGGGCAAGGGGAGCATCGTGACCATCGCCTCGCAGAACGGGGTGATCGGCTACCCCTACCGCGCCGCCTACTGCGCGGCGAAAGCGGGGGTGGTCAATCTCACCCGGGTGCTGGCCCTGGAGTGGGCGGCGCAGGGGGTGCGGGTGAACGCCGTCGGGCCGACGTTCGTCGACACCCCGCTGACGCGGGTGACGCTGTCCAATCCGGAGCTACGCTCGGACATCGTGGGGCGCATCCCCCTGGGACGCCTGGGGACGCCGGAGGAGGTGGCCAACGCCGTGCTCTTCCTGGCCAGCCCGGCGGCGAGCCTGATCACCGGCACCTGCCTGCTGGTCGACGGGGGCTGGACGGCGATCTGATCGCCACCCCGCAAGGCCCACAGGCCCCACGGGCCCCACAGGCCCCACAGGCGCGGCCGGATTCCTGCTACGGGGCGAGCGGGTGGGCGATCCCTCTGGGGTCCAGAGGCCCCAGAGGGCCAGCGGCCCAGCGGGTCTAGAATTGTTCGAGGAGGAGCATTCATGGCGACGACGGTAGGCGCCCAGACCGCACTCCACCGGCTGCAAGCGCTGGGTCAGAGCGTCTGGCTGGACAGCATCAGCCGCGACCTCATCCACTCGGGCGCCCTGCAGCGCCTGGTCGATCAGGGGTTGCTGGGGATGACCTCGAACCCCACCATCTTCGAGAAAGCCATCACCGCCGGCGCGGACTACGACGACCTGCTGCGCCAGGAGGCGCACGCCGGAAAGTCCCCCTCCGAGATCTTCGAGGCCCTGGCCGTGCGGGACATCCAGGAAGCGGCGGACGTGCTGCGCCCGCTCTACGACCGCCTGGACGGGGAGGACGGGTACGTCAGTCTCGAGGTGTCGCCGCACCTGGCGGGGGACACGGAGGGCACGATCGCCGAGGCGGAGCGGCTGTGGAAGGCCGTCGACCGCCCGAACGTGATGATCAAGATCCCCGGAACCGAGGCCGGCCTGCCGGCGATCGCCGCGACGCTGGCCAAGGGGATCAACGTCAACGTCACCCTGCTGTTCGACGTCGACCGCTACGCGGCGGTCACCGGGGCGTACCTGGAGGGCCTCGAGCGCTACGCCCGCAGCGGTGGCGCCCACCCCCTGCGGCGCATCGCCTCCGTCGCCAGCTTCTTCGTCAGCCGGGTGGACACCCTGGTGGACGGGCTGCTGGAGGAGAAGCCGGAGGGGAAGTCCTTGATGGGCCTCGCCGCGGTGGCGAACGCCAAGCGGGCGTACGGGATCTTCAACCGCGTCTTCGGCGGCGAACGCTTCGCCCCCTTGAAGGCCGATGGGGCGCGGGTGCAGCGGGTGCTGTGGGCGAGCACGAGCACGAAGAACCCGGCGTACCCGGACCTGAAGTACGTCGACTCCCTGATCGGGCCACACACGGTGAACACCGTGCCCCAGCCGACGCTGGAGGCGATCCTCGATCACGTCGTGATCACGGAGGCGCTGAGCGAGGGGATGGGCGAAGCCGAAGCGCAGCTGGAAGCGCTGAAGCGCGCCGGGATCGACATGCACGCCGTCGGCGTGAAGCTTGAGGCGGACGGGGTCGCCCTGTTCGCCAAGAGCTACGACGACCTCCTCGCGGCGATCGAGAAGAAGGCGTCCGCCGTCGCCTGATGAACGATCTGGGGGGCCTGGGGCGCGTCCTGATCGCCACCGGCCTCGTTCTGGCCGCCTTCGGGGTGCTGCTGGTCTTCGCCGGGCGAATCCCCTTCCTGGGACGGCTCCCCGGGGACATCGTGGTGCAGCGGGAGAACTGGACGGTCTACGTCCCGCTGGCCACGATGCTCCTGCTCAGCCTGGTGCTGACCCTGGTGCTCAATCTCTTTGCGGGCAGGTTCAGAGGGTGAGGAGGGTGAGCGCCTGAGGGTGAGGGTGAGAGGGTGCCGTTTTGGGGCGGGCAGGTTCCGGCAGGTGTAGAGAGCGCCGTTTTGGGGCGGGCAGATTCGGACAGGCGAGAGAGCGTCGTTTTATGCGCGGGCAGGACGGTAGCGGGCGGCCATCTCGCCGCGCACGGCGTCACCCTCGACGTCGGTGAGTGCCTGTCCCCGGCTCGGGCGCTGAGGGCCTGGACGCTCCCCGGCCACGGCTGAGCGCAGACCCGCGGCCGTCAGACGATGGCCGGCAGCGGGGGCGGCCAGGACGGCAGCGCCGTGGCCCCTGACTCTGCGCCGGCGTAGCGGATGCCGTGCGCGGCGGGGCGAGTGCCGTCAACGGGACCTGCCCGCGCAAGAAAAGGCGCACCGGCCGCTTCGCGCGCTGAATGTACCCGCGCACACGCGGCTGCTCTTGTTCTTGTTCACTCGCGTTCGCCGACGCTCCCGCTGCTTTCGCGTAGGGTCTCCCGCACGGCGGCGAGCACCTCGACGTAGGGGGCGCGGGCCAGCTGCCCCCAGGCGGGGTGGCGCCGGTAGGGCCGGGAGCGGGTGGAGGTGACCTGGCAGAGGGCCCGGGCGATGCCGACCGCGTCCGGGCCCTGCGCGTCCTCCGCGGCGGCGTCCCCGCCGGCGTCTGCTCCGTACCTGGGAGCGGCGGAGCGGCTGTGGGCCGCGAGGGAGCGCACGGCGTGCGGGTCGTAGGCTTCGCGCCAGTCCGGGAGCCGCAGGGCGTCCGCGTCGACCGGCGGGGCGCCCAGGCAGAGGTCGCAGATGCCGCACGGGGCGGCGCCGGATTCGCCCAGGTACTCCAGCAGATGGGCCTGGCGGCAGCGCCCTTCGAGGACGAACGCGCGCACGGAGGCCAGGCGCTTCCGTTCCCCGGCGAGGGCGTCGGCGACGGACTGGAGCAGCGCCGGGAGGTCGGTCGACCGGTCCGGCGGGCGCAGCACGCGGTAGCGTTGCAGCGTTCCGGAGGCCCTGACGGTCACCGCCCCGCTCTCCTCCGCCCGGCGCACGGCGCGGCGCAGGGTGGGGTAGGGGATGCCGGTGGCGTCCACCGCGGCCGCGACGCTGAGGGTGATCCAGGTGCGCCCCCGCTTCCCGGCGCCGAGCAGGGCGTCCCACACCGGGGCGTCCTCGCCGAGCGCTTCCCGAACGGCCCCGGCGTCGTGCTGGGCGGCGATCTGGTACTCGTCGAAGGCGGGGGTGAGGGCGCGGACGACGCCCCGGCGCTCCAGGCGGGCGAAGAGGGTGCGCACGGCCAGGGGGTCGACGTCCGCCGCGTCGCCGACGGTCTGGGGGCTGAAGGCGATCACGTCCGGGGCTTCCCGGTTGGCCGGGGCGAAAGCCAGGTTGAGGGCGGCCCGCACCTGGTCGGCGTCCGGGGCCTTGCCCTCGACGAAGTTGCCGAGCGGGGGCAGGTCCGCTTCGTCGTACAGCAGCGTCCCGGTGGCCGGCGCGCCGTCCCGCCCGGCGCGTCCCACTTCCTGGATGTAGCCCTCCAGGCTGCGCGGGGCGTGGACGTGGACGACGCGGCGCACGTCCGGCTTGTCCACTCCCATGCCGAAGGCGACGGTGGCCACGGTGCAGGTCAGGTCGCCGGCCAGGAAGCGGTCCTGCACGTCTGCGCGCAGCGGCGCGTCCAGCCCGGCGTGGTAGGCGGCGGCCCGGATTCCGGCCCGCAGGAGGCGCTCGGCGAGGCGCTCGGTGTCCGCCTGGCGCAGGGCGTAGACGATGGTCGGGGCGTCCGGGTCCGCCTGCAGCAGCTCCAGCAGGCGGGCCTCGCGCTGCGCCGGCACCTCCACCGCGAGGGCCAGGTTCGGGCGCCGCGCCCCGGTGTCCACGATCCCGTCCGCGGGGATGCCGAGATCGGCGAGGATGTCCAGCCGCACCTCGGGGGGCGCCGTCGCCGTCAGGGCCAGCACGGGCGGACGGCCGAGCGCTTCGAGCAGGATGGGCAGGCGCAGGTAGTCCGGGCGGAAGTCGTGCCCCCAGGCGCTGATGCAGTGCGCCTCGTCGACCGCCAGGACGGCGATGCGCGTCCGCTTCAAGGCTTCCTGGAAGCGCTCGTTGGCCAGGCGCTCGGGGGCGACGTAGAGCAGGTCGAGCTGCCCGGTCGCCAGGCGGCGCAGGACGTCGTTGGCCTCCTCCCGCTCGAGCGAGGCGTCCAGACGCGCGGCGCGCAGCACGTGGTGCAGCTTCTCCACCTGGTCGCGCATCAGGGAGAGCAGCGGCGAGACCACCAGCACCGTCCCCTCCAGGAACGCCGCGGCTCCCTGGAAAGCGAGGCTCTTGCCCGACCCGGTGGGCATCACCCCGAGCGTGCTCATCCGGCTCAGGGTGCGCCGGATGAGGGTCAGCTGCGCGGGCCGGGGGGTGACGCCGAAGCGCTCCCGCACGGCGGCGGCGAGGCCGGCTTCGTCCTGGACGCGCTCGCGCGTCTGCGTACGTTCGGTCATCTGTTCTAACTGCCTCTGTAGGCTAGCACAGGCAGCCGCGCGGCGGCCGTCGGTGGCAGGAACGGCCGGGCGGGGGCGGCGGACGCCCTCCGGCCCGGCCCGGCGGGGCCGTGCTACCGTACGTTGCGGCGGGTTGCGAGGGAGACGGGAGAGGCGGGGCACCTTGGGGACGTCAGATCGGCCCGATGGCACCGGCACCGAGCGGGGGGGCACGCCGCCGGCTCACCGGGCGCGCATCCTTATCGCCGAGGACGACCGGGTGCTCCAGGATCTGGTCGCCGAGCTGCTCGCCGAGGCCGGGTACGAGGTGGTCACGGCGAGCGACGGCGACGAAGCCCTCATGCTGGTGCGGGAGCAGGCGCCGGACCTGGTGCTGCTGGACGTGAACATGCCCCGGCTGAACGGCTACGCCGTCTGCCGCGAGATCCGGGAGTCGGGGCCGGGGGCGCCGCCGGTGATCTTCCTCACCGCCCTCGGGAACGTCGAGGACCGGGTCTCGGGGCTCGACCTGGGGGCGGTGGACTACCTGGTCAAGCCCTTCAACCCGCCGGAGCTGGAGGCCCGGGTGCGGGCCGCGCTGCGCACCAAGGCGGCGCTCGACGCCCTGGCGGCGGACGCCACCACCGATCCCCTCACCGGCGTGCTCAGCCGGCGCCAGGGGGAGTCGCGCGCGGAGGCGGCGGTCAGCCTGGCCCGGCGCCACCTGCGCCCGCTGACCTGCCTGGTGCTGGGCGTCGACGATCTGGAAGGGGCCGAAGGGCGCTACGGACCGGGCGCCGGGAAGGCCATCGTGCGCGAGGTGGGGCGCCGCCTGCAGGGGATCAGCCGGCGCTCGGACGTCGTCGCCCGCTACGGCGACGGCGCGTTCGTCCTGCTCCTGCCGGAGACGGACGGGCCCGGCGGGATCGCCGCCGCTGCCCGTATCCGGCGCTGGCTGGGCGCGGCGCCGGTGCCGCTGCCGGCCCCCAGTCTCCCCCTGCTGATCACCGTCTCCGCCGGGGTCGCCGCCTGGACGCCGGCGCTGGCGGACGGCCGGGCCCTGCTCGACGCCGCCGGCAAGGCCCTGTCCCGGGCGCGCACGTTGGGGCCGGGGACGGTCGTCCGGGCGGCCTGATCGCCCGGCGGGCTCCCGGCGGTCTCCCGGCGGCTTCGCGCCCTACCGCGTCCGGCCGGCGGCGCGATCGTCCTTCTGCTCGGCGGTGCGCTCGGCGACGCGCTCGGCGACGCGCTCGGC
>DATLLM010000556.1:0-2216 GCA_035537855.1 Chloroflexota bacterium
CAGCCGCCGAGGCGGGGGCGCTGCGGCTGGCACGGCGCCTGGGTCTGGGCGGGTTCGCCCTGCCCCTGGGGGCGGTGCTCTTCGCCGCCGTGCCGGGCGGCTGGGACTACGTCACCTCCGGGCTGGAGACGGGACTCACCCTGGGCTGGCTGGGGCTGACCTTCCTCTGCCTCTGCCTGATCCCGTTCGAGGGGGTGCCGTCCGGACGCCGGCTCGCCTCGACCGCGCTCCTGGCCGGACTGGGCCCCCTGATCCGGCCGGACCTGGGGGTGTTCGGGGCGGCCTTTCTGCTCGTGCCGCTGCTGCGGGCGGGGCGGCGGCCGCGGTCGCTCGGCGCCGTGCTGCTCGCCTGGGCGGCGGCGCCGCTGGCGTACCAGATCTTCCGCATGGGGTACTTCGGCGCCGCCGTGCCGAACACGGCCCTGGCCAAAGAGGCCGGCATGGCCTACTGGGCTCAGGGCTGGAGCTATCTGGACGACTTCGCGGCGGCCTACGCCCTCTGGCTGCCCCTGGCGCCCGTCCTGCTGTGGGGGCTCGTCCCGCTCGGAGCGGCCCTGCGGCGGGGGCCCGCCCGGCGCGGCCCGGCCCTGGCCCTGCTGCTCCTGCCCCCGGGCGCGGCCCTGCTGCACGCCCTGTACGTCGTCCGCATCGGCGGGGACTTCATGCACGGGCGGATGCTCCTGCCCTCGCTCTTCGGCCTGCTGCTGCCCCTGGCCGTTGGCGCCGGGCGGCGCTGGTGGCAGCCGGCCCTGCCCCTGGCCGCGGTGCTGCCCTGGGCGGTGGTCGCCGGACTGTGGCTGCGCCCCCCGTACTTCGACGCCGGGCCGGACCCGCCGCAGAGCGTCGGGCGGCTGGGGATCGCCGACGAGCGAGGCTTCTACGTCCGCCTCGCGCGCCACCCCCACCCGGTGACGCTCGCGGACTACGGGGAGGCCCCCTGGACGCGGGACGGCCGGGCCCTGTTCCGGCGCGCCGCCGGCGGGGAGCGCGGGCTGCTCACCTGGCAGGCGTCCGCCCAGGACGGGGACCGCCCGGGCGGGGGCCCGTTGCGGCCCCTGGCGCCCGGGGTGCGGCCGGAGGTGACGCTGGTGGCCGTGCGCAACAACATCGGACTCACCGGCTACGCCGCCGGGCCGCGGGTGCACGTCGTCGACCGGCTGGGGCTGGGCGATCCCGTCGCCGCCCGCCTGGACCTCGCCCGGCGGGGCCGGCCGGGGCACGAGAAGGAGCTCCCGGACGCGTGGGCGGTCGCCCGCTTCGGCGCGCCGGGGGCGGAGGAGGAGCGCGACGCGGACGCCGCCCGGGAGGCCCTGGCCTGCGGCGACCTGGCGCGCCTGCTGGGGGCGGTGACGGGCCCCCTGGACGGGGGCCGATTCGGGGCCAACCTGCGCGCCGCCGTGCGCCTGACGGCGCTGCGCTTCCCGGCCGACCCCCGGGCGGCCCGCGACCGGCTGTGCGCCTGAGCCTGAGGGCGGACCTCAGACCGCGGGCACGGCCGCTTCCAGCTCCGGGAGCAGCACGACGCTCTCCTGCTCGTTCGGGTCGCTGCGGGCGACGACGACGCGGCAGGGCTCGGTGGCGCTGAGGTTACGGGCGACGTGGGGCTGGCCGGCGGGGATGTGCAGGAAGTCGCCCGCCCGGGCGATCAGGCGCTCGCGCAGCCCCGGCCCGTACAGCGTCTCGGCCTCGCCGCTGATGACGTAGATGGCCGTCTCGTGGCCGGCGTGCAGGTGGGCCGCCGTCTGCGACCCCGGGGGGATCACCACCAGGTGCATGCACAGGGCCCGGGCGTCGGCGCTCGCGGACGAGATGCCCTCGAAGTAGATCTGGTGCTGCCGGCCGGCGCGGGCCTCGCTCTGCCCCGCCCGGATGAGGGTGCAACCCGGTGCGACGTCGATCTTCATCGCTCTCTGCTCCTGCGCTGGGATGGGTGCCGTGCCGGGCGCTGCCGGGCGCTCCGCTTCCCCGCCCGGCGCCCGGGAGGCGGAATCGGGGCCCCCGAGAGAGAACCCCCTAGAGAGACATACGCCGCGCGGCGCCCAATTGGGGACCGGGCCCGGGGCGTTTGACAGGTCGCCGGGCCGGCCGAAGAATCGGGACGCAGCGCTGAGCGGCGAGACGGCAGCACGACGCGAGAGGAGCAGGCGGGTGACGGTGGCAGATGCGACGCGCCGGCGGACGTCCCGCCGGGCGCTGACGGTCGTCGGGGCGGCCGG
>DATLLM010000557.1:0-2444 GCA_035537855.1 Chloroflexota bacterium
TCGACCTGGGGCGCCGCCCGAGCCGTCGTCGCCCGCGCCGAGGGGCATCGTCGTCGGCGGCCAGAAGAGGGCGAAGACCCGGTCGAAGTCCTCCCGCTGGTCGGGCCGGGTCAGCAGGGTCGTCCGGGCGGCGTAGTAGAAGTCCTCCCGGCGCCCCAGGTCGATCAGGGGCAGGGCGGCCGTCAGGTCCGCCAGGCGGCCGGGGCTGGCCCCGATCCCCATCTCCCGCAGGGCGCGCCCGAAGCGCACGATGCGGTGCAGCAGCGCCCCCGCGATGGGGGCGGCCAGGCGCTCGTCGCTCAGCCGCTCGGGCATGACCATCGCCGCCGCGGCCCTACCGGACGGGCGTGTCGCGCACGACGACGCCGGGGGCGGCCGGGATCGGGGAGGCTTCGGTCACCTCGGTCAGCAGCTCGTTGAACAGGCCGGAGCGCACGCGCTGCACGTCGTCCTGGTGCTTGAGGATGCAGCCCAGGGAGGCCGGCACCTCCGGCTGGCTCAGCTCCTCAACTCCCAGGGCGAGCAGAGCGGACGTCCAGTCCAGCGTCTCGGCCACCCCCGGCACCTTCCAGAGATCGTGCCGGCGCAGGGCCTGGACGAAGGCGCAGACCTGCAGGGCCAGGCGCTCCGGGGTGCCCGGGAGGCGGGTGGCCACGATCTGCAGCTCTTTCTCCAGCGTGGGGTAGTCGATCCAGTGGTAGAGGCAGCGCCGCTTCAGGGCGTCGTGCAGCTCGCGCGTGCGGTTGGAGGTGATCACCACCACCGGCGGGCGGGTGGCCCGGATGGTGCCCACCTCGGGGATGGTCAGCTGCCAGTCCGAGAGCAGCTCCAGCAGGAAGGCGTCGAACTCGTCGTCGGCCCGGTCGAGCTCGTCGATCAGCAGCACCGGCGTGGCGGCGCCCTCCGCCGTCTCGATCGCCTGCAGCAGCGGGCGCTTGATCATGAACTGCGGGCCGAAGAGGTCGGCCGGGGCGGCCTCCTGCGCCGCGCCGCGGGCCTCCATCAGCCGGATGTGCAGCATCTGCCGGCTGTAGTCCCACTCGTAGACGGCGTGCGAGACGTCCAGGCCCTCGTAGCACTGCAGGCGAATCAGCGGGGCGCCGGCGATCGCCGCCAGCGTCTTGGCCACTTCCGTCTTCCCCACCCCCGCCTCGCCCTCGAGCAGCAAGGGCTTGGGCAGCCGGAGGGCGAGATAAATCGCGGTCGCCAATCCGCGGTCGGCTACGTAGCGTTGACTCTCTAGAGCCTGCCCCACGGCGTCCACCGAGCCGAGCGCTCCCGGAGCCGCCGTTCCCATTCCGTCCGTCTGCGCGTTCTCCATCACTGTAAAGATGATACCGGCCTGGACGCGGCCGGCCTCCGCGTCCGGTCCTTGCCTTGCGTCGTTACAATTCTTTCATCGGGAAACTATCTTATGACTGCTGTTCCTCTGCGCGTGCGGCCGGTGGCAGTACCTGGTGCGCGGCCACTTCCGGCCCCAGGGGCGGCTGATCGTCTGTGGCGCATCCCGGCGACCGGCGCCGGCCGTCCTACCGAGGTGGAATCCGCCGCCCCGCCGGCTTGAGGGGGACGGGGACTTCCGCTTCGGGGTAGGTAGAGAATCCGAGAGAGCCAGACGTAGCACACCCGCCTGACCGGCC
Source organism: Chloroflexota bacterium (assembly GCA_035537855.1). Classification (GTDB taxonomy): domain Bacteria; phylum Chloroflexota; class UBA11872; order UBA12225; family UBA12225; genus DATLLM01. The sequence continues at coordinate 1,641 of DATLLM010000557.1, forward strand.
GGACGGCGCGCCCGCGCCCGCTGGCCCCGGTGGCGGTGTGTCCGGCTTCACAGACGACCCCCCCGACCGCGCATAGAGTGGTGGGCTGCGGTGCGTGCGATCGCTCGTACGCGGCAGCCGAGGAGCCTGCACCGATGACGACCATGATCACACGCCATCACGCCGCCGCGCCCGCGCGCCGGCACAAGCGAGAGCGCCCGGCGCCCACCGCGACGTCCACGACGGAGCGCGGCGGCGGCCGGCGCACGCGCCACGTCCTGCCCGCCACCGGGGACCGCCTGGCCGCGTTCACCGCCCTGTTCGAGAAGGGGCAGAAGCGCGGCTTCGTCAACGAGGAGGAGATCCTCGCCCTGATCGAGCTGGACGACGACGCCGATCCCGCGGCCGAGGCCCAGCCCGCGGCCGAGGCGGTCGACGCCGTGCGCGAGGCCCTGGAGAACGCCGGCATCGAGGTCCTGGACGAGGACGGCTCGCTCGAGCCGTCCGAGGACGGGACGACCGAGGCGGCCGCCGAAGCGGGCGACTCGGGGACGAGCGAGGACGCCGTCTGGCACTACCTGCGGGACATCCGCGACATCCCCCTGCTCAAGGCCGCCCAGGAGGTGGAGCTGGCCAAGCGGATCGAGGCCGGCGACGAGGAGGCCCTGAAGCAGTTCACCCTGGCCAACCTGCGCCTGGTGGTGAACATGGCCAAGCGCTACACCGGGCGGGGGCTGACCCTGATCGACCTGATCCAGGAGGGGAACCTGGGGCTGATGCGGGCGGTGCAGAAGTTCGACTGGCGCCGGGGCTTCAAGTTCTCCA
>DATLLM010000558.1:0-2736 GCA_035537855.1 Chloroflexota bacterium
CTCCTGGGGCTCAGGGTAGAGGAGGCGCTGCTGGCGGCGGGGACGCGGCGCCTCCTCTACCCTGAGCCCCAGGAGGGCGTGCGTCTGGAGCGGGCGCTGTCCGAGTCCGCCCTGGCGGCGGCGCCGCCGGCGGTGGTGGCGGCGGCCGGCGCCGGCCGGGTCGGCCACCCGTGAGCCGGCCCCCGTCGGGCGGGCCGGCCGCGGGCCGGCTCCCCGTGAGCCGGCGGCGGGCGGTGGCCTACGCCGCGGTCGCCGTCGTACCGGTTGCGGTGGGCACCGCCCTGGCGGTGTGGGACGTGCTGCGGCGCACGGCCGCCGGCTAGGCCGGAGACGGGCGGGGACGATGCTGCGGCCCTTTCACTTTCTGCGGGCGGCGCTGGGAGAGTTCTACTTCGACCTCCCCCGGATGCTGCTGCTGAACATCTTCTGGTTCCTGACCGCCCTGCCGTTCATCGCCGTCGTCTTCGTCGTCTCCATCACCGTGCGCGCCGAGATGGAGACGGCCGCGCCGGTGCCCTGGCAGGTGGTGGTGATCCAGGCGACGGTCTTCGGGGTGCTGGCCCTGGCCCTGGCCGGCCCGGGGACGGCGGCGACGTACGCCGTGACCAACCGCTTCGCCAACGGGGAGCTGATCGAGCCGGGGCGCTTCTGGGGCTACTTCCGGCGGTTCTTCTGGCGGGGCTGGCTGCTGGGAATCCTGGACGCCGGGGCGGGCGCCCTGCTGGTGCTGAACATCTGGTTCTACGCCAACACGGGGCAGATCTGGTCCTGGCTGCTGAGCATCGTCTTCGTCTACGTGCTGCTGATCTGGGGCGCGCTCCAGAGCTACCTCTTCGCCCTGATGGTGGAGATGGACCAGTCCCCCCGGCTGGCGATTCGGAACGCCCTGTTCCTGATCCTGGACAACCTGGGCCTGACGGTCGGGCTGCTGGTGGTGAACGTGCTCGTGGTGGTCATCAGCATCCTGCCGGGGGCCCTGATTCTGGCCCTGGCGACGATGACGGTGCTGAGCAACGTGCACAACAAGGCGGTGGTCGAGGTCATCTCCCGCTACCGCGCCTCGGGGCGAATCGTCGCCGGGGACCAGCAGCCGGCGGGGGACCCGTCTGGCGAGCGGTGATATACTGGAGGGGTTAGGTAGAGAAAAGAACTACCCGCCCGGCGCCGTGCGAACGATGTTGGAGAAGTGGGCTCGTCCCACTTTTCTTGTTCCTGGGAGGCGGGGATCATCGCCTTGCGAAGGAGGGTTCGATGCGCAGCGACTTTTCCGCCTCCCTCGCCCAGCTGACGGCAGAGAAGGGCCTCCAGAAGGACGAGCTGATCGACATGGTGGAGGCCGCGATGGTCTCCGCCTACAAGAAGGACTTCGCCGGCAACGAGGAGAAGAACATCGTGGTGCGGATGGAGCCCCAGAGCGGGGCGCCCCGCGTCTACGAGGTCTTCGACGTCGTCGAGGAGGTCGAGGACGCCAACCTCCAGCTGACCCTGCCCGAGGCGCGCCGGATCAGCGCCGACGCCGCCGTCGGCGGCCAGGTGGAGAAGGAAGTCACCCCGCCCAACTTCGGGCGGATCGGGGCCCAGACGGCCAAGCAGGTCATCCTGCAGCGCATCCGCGAGGCGGAGCGCGACCACATCTACAACGAGTTCATCGACCGCGAAGGGGACATCATCACCGGGGTGGTGCGGCGCATCGACCCCCGGGGGATCGTCCTGGAGACGGGCTCCGGCGGGAAGGCCGAGGCGTTGCTGCCGCCGCCGGAGCAGGTGGGCTCCGAGCGCCACCGGATGGGGCAGCGCATCCGGGTCTACCTGCTCGAAGTCAACCGGGCGGCCAAGGGGCCGATGCTGATCGTCTCCCGGGCCCACCGCAACTTCGTGCGCCGGCTGATGGAGCTGGAGATCCCGGAGATCTACAACGGGGTCGTGGAGATCAAGGCGATCGCCCGGGAGGCGGGGAGCCGCTCCAAGGTGGCCGTGCACTCGCGGCAGTCCGGGCTCGACCCGGTCGGCGCCTGCGTCGGGCAGCGGGGGATGCGCATCCAGAACATCGTCAACGAGCTGGGGGGCGAGCGGATCGACATCATCCCCTGGAACGAGGACCAGGACCGCTTCGTGGCCAACGCCCTCAGCCCGGCCCGGGTGCTCAACGTGACCATCGACGAGGCGTCCAAGACGGCGACGGTCATCGTGCCCGAAGCGCAGCTCTCCCTGGCCATCGGCAAGGAAGGGCAGAACGCCCGGCTGGCGGCCAAGCTCACCGGCTGGCGGGTGGACATCAAGAGCGACGCCGCGCCGCGGGAGACGGTGCAGTCCGCCGAGCCGCCCCCGGACGAGGACGCGGTCGCGGACGCGGTCGCCGATGCGGACGCGGTCGAGGTGCGCCCGGAGGACGAGACCGGGGCCCCGGTCGACCCGCAGCCGGCCGGCGCCGTCCCCGTCGCCGAGGTACGCGACGCGGTGAGCGGGCCGCCGGCCGAGCAGGCCCCCGTGTCCGCGGGGTAGGATGCGGGTGGGGCAGCGGCAGAACACGACAGTCAAGACCAGCGCTCGCCCCCGGCGGGTGCCGCAGCGCACCTGCATCGCCTGCCGGCGCGTCGAGGGCAAGCGCCAGCTGGTGCGGATCGTACGCACACCGGCCGGGACGGTCGCGCTCGACCCGACCGGCCGCCAGAACGGGCGGGGGGCCTACCTCCACGCCGACCCGGCGTGCTGGGACGCCGCCTTCAAGCGCAAGGT
>DATLLM010000559.1:0-5804 GCA_035537855.1 Chloroflexota bacterium
CGCGGCCCCCGGGGGCGGGGGCGCAACGGGGAGCTCGCCGGGGCGATTCTCGGCCCCGGTCGGACCGGCCGGCCAGATCCCGCCGGGATTCTCACCCTCGGCGCCGGGCGCCGCGCCCCCGCCCGCGCCGGCGGCCGCACCGGCCGGCCCGCCGCTGATCCAGCCGAAGAGCGCCTCGCCGTCACCGCCGCCGCCGCGGCCGTCGAGGCGGCGCAGCACGGCGAGCAACAGCTCGGCGATCAGCCGGGCGTCTCCGAGCGAAGGGTGGCGCAGGCGCGGGGCGACGCCGAGCGCGTCCGCCAGGCGCATCAGGCTCGGGCGCCGGGCGCCAGGAAGGAGCAGCTGCGCGAGGTCGGCGAGCTCGAGCAGCCGGTTGTCGAAGGGCGCTTGCTCGCAGCGCTCGGCCTGCTCGTTGAGGGCGCCGAGCGCCGGGCGCACGTCCTGGCCGACGACGACGGCGGCGCCGAGCCAGCCGCGCACCTCGGGCAGCACGGCGGACGCCGGCCGCTGGCCGGCCGCGCCCACCCCGGTCGCCGGAGCCTGGAGGCGGGGCGTAGCGACCCCGCCGGCGGCCTCCGGCTCGCGCGGCGGCGCCGGCCGGAAGCGCACGAAGTAGGGGTCGACGATCTGTCCGGCGCGCAGGCGCACGCCGGCGAGGCGGATCGCGCCGTCGCGCATGCCGGAGGGCAGGGTGGCGTCCAGCACGGCGTACTCGGCCAGCAGGGGCGACGAGGTGTCGTCCGCCGACCGCCAGGACGCGAGCCCCCACAGGCCGGCGGCGTCCCGCACGAAGGCGCTGTCCTGGGCGAGGGCCGCTTCCAGGCGCTGGACGAGGTGGGCCGGAGGGCTGGTGCGGGGGGCCACCGGCGGGCGCCCCGGGCGAACGCCGAGCTGCCCGGCGAGGGCGGCGGCCGAGAGGGGCTCGCCCGCCGCCTGCAACGCCTCGGCGGCCTGGCGCATCAGCAGGTGATCGTGCCTGGTGGCCGGCGCCGGGCCGCCGAGGCCGTTGCGCGCGCCGCCCGATTCGCCGTCGCCGCTGGTGGTGGTGCGCTGAAGTGTCACAGGTGGTTCGCCCGCTCCCGGCCGCTCTGACGAGTATCCCACGCCCACGGCGCGACCCACCACGGGCGGGACGGCACCGGCGGTGGGGATTCGGTCGGGAACGGGATGAGTATATCGCCCTGACTGCCGGGCGCCGGACGGAACCGGCTCAGTCCAGGGGGAGCGCGGCGACCTCGACCGTGAGTCGCTCGGTGGCCTCGCCGCGGAACGTCCCCCGGGTAGGCGGGATGTCCGTGTAGTCCCGCCCGATCGCCATCTTGACGTGGACGGTGCTGGCCACCAGGTTGTTCGTGGGGTCGAAGCCGCGCCAGCCGTAGCCGGGCGTCCAGGCCTCGATCCAGGCGTGGGAGGCGCCGGCGCCCCGCGGCTGGGGCGGCCCCTGGGGCGGCTGCATCTGCGTCTGGCTCATGCCGTCGGCGGACATGGTCTGGGACTGGGTCTGCGTCGTCTGCGTGCCGGCCACGGCGACGTAGCCGCTGACGTAGCGGGCGGGCACCCCGATGGAGCGGCAGAGCCCGATCAGGACGTGGGCGAAGTCCTGGCAGACGCCGGTGCGCCCTTCCAGCACCTCGGTCACGGTCGTGGCCACGGTGGTGACGTCCTTGCGGTAAGAGAAGCTGCGGTAGACCCAGCCCATCAGCTGCTGCACGGCCTCGAAGCGGGCCTCCGGCGCCGCCGGCTGGTGGGCGCCCGCCAGCTCGATCAGGGCCTCGCTGTGGGGGACGAGGCTGGAGGGAGAGAGGTAGTCGTGCGCCTCGGACGCCGTCAGCGGGCGGGGGGCGATCGCCGGCAGGGAGAAGGGGTCTTCGAGCAGTGTCTCCACCTCCCCCCGGGTCACGACCTCGACGTAGCGGTGCGGCCGGCTGATCGTGATGAGGTGCGCGGCGTTGCCGAAGCCGTCGTTGTAGCGCCGCACGGACGCGCCCGGCGCGGCCCGAATCTCGTAGCCGTCCCAGCGCTGGTGCATGTCCGAGAACGGGCCCAGGCGGGTATCCATCACCGCCTCGACCACGTCGGTGCTGTAGTCCAGGCGGGTGGTGTGCGTGACCGAGACCCTCATTCGCCGCTGCGCCCGACCTTACTGCTGCTGTTGCTGCTGGGCGGCCATGATCATCGCCGCCCGGGCGACGCCGACGACGCGCCCGGCCTGGGGCTCGTGGCGCAGGTAGGTGTGGGTGACGTGCCCGACGACCACCTCGATGCGACGCTGCACATCCGAGAGGAAGACGTCCAGTCCCTCCTCCAGCACCTCGTCTACGGCGGCGTGCTCCAGCCGCGCCCGCAGCAGTCCGAGGGCGCGCGCCGCCGGTTGATCGGAGCGGGGCGAGCGCATCCGCCCGGCGATCCCGGAGAGCGCCTCCCAGGCGGCGTTCAGGCTGAAGCGCACGGACTGGGGGAAGATCTCGTTCAGCAGCAGGAACTCGATGACCCGGGCCGGCTCGACCCGCAGGGAGTAGTAGCGGGCGTAGGCCTCGGCCGAGCCGCACGAGCGGAGCACGGCCAGCCAGCGCACCATGTCGTCGCGCGAGGTGTCCGGGCGCAGGGCGTCCAGCTCGCCGTGGGCCACCGCCGGCATCAGCAGGTGAGTCTCCAGGTTGAGCACCCGGGCGACGGACTGGGCCCGCTCCAGGTACGTGCCCAGGGTGATGAAGTGCCAGGCCTCATCCCGGGCCAGGGTGGAATCGGCCAGGCCCTGCATGAACTGGGCGCCCTCGCGCACCCGGCGGTGGAATCCGTGCGGATTCTCCTCCGCCTCCAGCCGCACCTGGGAGCTGACCAGCCAGAGGTACAGGGTGTTCAGCTGCTCCCACATCTCGCTCGAGATGCACTCCCGTACGCCGCGGGCGGACGCCCGGGCGAGGCGGATCAGGCTGATCAAGGAGCTGGGATTCTCGGAGTTGAAGGCCAGCTCGTGGCGCACGTCCCGCACCGCCGGCGCGGGCGAGGGCGCGGTGAGCAGGGCGAGCACGCCGCTGTCGCTGCCCAGCGCCGGCCGCAGCAGGGGCGCCCAGAGGGTGTCCGAATCGGCGCCCCCGCCGTCGTCCAGCTCCAGGTGCACGGTGACGTCGATCAGGCGGGCCACGGCCAGGGCCCGCTCGACGTACCGGCTCATCCAGAACAGGTCTTCCGCGACTCGCGCCAGCATCAGCTCGACTCCTGCGAGACATCCGGGGGGTCGCCCAGCACCCAGGTGTCCTTCCCGCCGCCGCCCTGAGACGAGTTGACCACCAGGGAGCCCCGGCGCAAGGCCACCCGGGTGAGCCCGCCGGGCGTCACCCGGACCTCGCCGCCGAACAGCCCGAATGGTCGCAGATCGACGTGCCGCCCTTCAAAATGATCCTCAACCCAGCAAGGGTGGCGGGAGAGGGCCAGCGTGGGCTGGGCGATGTAGCCCCGGGGGTCGGCGAGCAGCTTCTCCCGGAACGCGGCCCGCTCGGCCTGCGAAGCGTGCGGTCCGACGAGCATGCCGTAGCCGCCGCTGCCGTTGACGGACTTCACCACCAGCTCGGAGAGGTGCTCGAGCACGTACTCCAGGTCCTGCCGCCGGGACGGGACGTAGGTGGGCACGTTGGGCAGGATGGGGTCCTCGCCGGTGTAGTAGCGGATGATGTCCGGCACGTAGGCGTAGATGGCCTTGTCGTCGGCGACGCCGGTGCCGATGGCGTTGGCCAGGCTGACCCGCCCCATGCGGTAGGCGGCGACCAGCCCGGGCACGCCGAGCAGGGAGTCGGCCCGGAAGGCGAGCGGATCGAGGTAGTCGTCGTCGACGCGCCGGTAGATGACGTCGACGCGCTGCCGCCCGTGGGTGGTGCGCATGAAGACCGAGCCGTCGTCGACGAAGAGGTCGGACCCCTGCACCATCTCGATGCCCATGGCCTTGGCCAGGAACGTGTGCTCGAAGTAGGCGGAGTTGTAGACCCCGGGGGTGAGCAGCACCACCGTGGCCTCCTCCACCCCCGCCGGGGCGACGTCCCGCAGCACCGCCAGCAGGTCCTGCGGGTAGCCTTCGACGGGGCGCACGTCGTACTCGCGGAAGATCTGGGGCCACACCCGCTTCAGCACCCGCCGGTTCTCCACCAGGTAGGAGACCCCGGAAGGGGTGCGCAGATTGTCCTCCAGCACGTAGAAGCGACCGCTGCCGTCGCGGACCAGGTCGCTGCCCACGATGTGGGTGTAGACGTTGCGCGGCACGTCCACACCCAGGAACTCCCGCCGGTAGCCCTCTGAGCCCAGGATCAGCTCCGGGGGGACCGGGCCGCCGGCGAGGATGCGCTGCCCGTGGTAGACGTCGTACAGGAAGAGGTTGAGGGCCCGGATGCGCTGCTCCAGGCCGCGCTCGATCTGCCGCCACTCGTGCGCCGTGATGAGGCGGGGGACGAGATCGAAGGGCATGATCTTCTCCACCCCCTCCGACCCCTGGTTGACGGCGAAGGTGATCCCGCGCGACTGGAACGAGTACTCCGCCGCCTGCTGCCGGCGGGCGACCTCCTCGGGGGAGAGGGTGGCCATCTGGCCCGCCAGGGCGGCGTAGTGCGGTCGCACCGCTCCGGGGCCGGCGAACACCTCGTCCCAGAAGCCGCCGGTATCGTAGTCGCGCAGCCGGGAGTCCGCCCCGGACACCGGAACGGCGGTCACGCCGCCACCACCCCTTCGGACTCGGCCACCTGCACCACCTCCACCCGGCGCTCAGCGCTCAGTCGCCCGCTCCCGGGGCCGGAGAAGTAGCCCGACGTGGGCGTGACGTCGGCGAAGTCCCGGCCGACGGCGACGGTGATGTACTCCACGCCGGTGCGCCGGCGGTGGGTGGGGTCGAACGCCACCGCCTCCGCGCCGCCGGGCAGCTCGGGGGCCTCGAAAATGGCCTCGGTCCAGGCGTGGGGCACGCCCTCGCCGGGCAGGTGGCCGGAGACGTAGCGCGCCGGGACGCCGAGCCGGCGCAGGACGCTGAGCAGGATGTGCGCGTAGTCCTGGCAGACGCCCAGCCCGAGGTGCAGGGCGAGGGCCGCTGGGGTCTGTACGCCGGTGGCGCCGATGCGGTAGCTGATCGCCCCGGCGGCCCACTCCGCCGCGAGCTCGGCCCGCTCGCGCGGCGAGTCCGTGCGGGCGGCGATCCCGGCGGCGACGTCTCGCATGCGCTCGTCCGCCGCGGTCAGGGCCGTCTCGGCCAGCAGGCTGCGGCCGGCCTGGGCGAAGCCGAGGCCGGCCGGGACGGGCTGCCCGCTGCGCTGCTTGCGGACCCGGAAGGTGGCCTCGAACTCCACCGCCCGGGCCACCCGGGGCAGGGCGACGACGCAGACCTTGTTGCCGAAGTCGTCCTCGCTCCAGCGGCGCTCGACGTCCGGGCCGGCGCCGGCCACGGCGAGTCGGTGGTCGAGGAGGGACTGCTCGCCGTGGGTCGCCGGGGGCACCATGACCAGACGCTGGCGGATGTCCGTCGCCGGCTCGGTGTAGGTGTACCGGTACCGCTGGCAGACCCGGAAGATCGCCCACCGCACGCGCGACCAGTCGCGCCGTCGGGTGCCCAATTCAGCCTTCTCCAACCGCCCTTTCCTCCGCCGCCGTCGTCCAGCCGTCGGGGGCCGCCGGGCCCCGCTCGGCCTCGACGACCTCGTCCGACCAGACGGTCATCTGCCGCAGCCGGGTGGCGCCGAAGTGGGTGGTCAGGGCGACGTCGACGGCGTCGCGGCCCCGGCCGATGACCACCCGCCCGACGCGCGGCCGGTTGTGGCGGGCGTCGAAGG
>DATLLM010000560.1:0-13368 GCA_035537855.1 Chloroflexota bacterium
CCCCGGTGGCGGGCGGGGGGGGTACACTGCGCCGATGCCCAAGATAACGCGCGTCCGCTGCATCCGCACCCGGGTGACCGGCACCTGGGTGATCGTCAAGGTGGAGACCGACCAGCCGGGGCTCTACGGCATCGGCTCGGCGCACGACTACAACGCCACGGGGGCGGTGGTCGCCGCCGTCGAGGAGTGGATGGCCCCCCGCCTGATCGGGCGGGACGCGACCCAGATCGAGGACATCTGGCAGTCCACCTTCACCAGCGGCTACTGGCGCAGCGGCCCGACGCTGAACACCGCGCTCGGCGGGATCGACATCGCCCTCTGGGACATCAAGGGCAAGGAGGCGGGGATGCCCGTCTACTCCCTCCTGGGGGGCCCCTGCCGCGTGGCCGTCCCCTGCTACGCCCACGCCAGCGGGCGCACCCTCCAGGCGCTGGAGGACGACGTACGCAGCTACCTCGAAGACGGCTGGCAGTACGTCCGCTGCCAGCTCGGCGCCTACGGCGGCGGCGGCTTCCGCGAGGGCGCCGCCGCCGGCTTCCCGCGGGAGCCCCTCGCCGGGCAGTCCCGGGCTTTCGACGACGAGACCTACGTCGAGACGGTCACCGGCATGTTCGCCTACCTCCGGGACAAGCTGGGGTACGGCCCCAAGCTGACTCACGACGTGCACGAGCACCTGCGCCCCAACATGGCCGTCTCCCTGGCCAAGCGCCTCGAGCCCTTCCGCCTGTTCTTCCTGGAGGACGTCCTGCCCCCGGAGCAGCTGGCCTACTACCGCCAGATCCGGCAGCAGACGACCACCCCGCAGGCGGTCGGCGAGCTGTTCACCAACGTCCAGGAGTGGCTGCCCCTGATCTCGGAGCGCCTGATCGACTTCATCCGGGTGCGGGTCTCCAAGGCCGGGGGCATCACCCAGGCCCAGAAGATCGCCCACCTCTGCGAGTGGTTCGGGGTGCAGACGGCCTGGCAGGAGGGCGGCAACACCGATCCGGTGAACCAGACGGCGGCGATGCACCTCGACCTGGCCAGCTGGAACTTCGGCATCCAGGAGGAGAACGGCTTCCGGCCGGAGGAGCTGGAGGCCTTCCCCGGACACCCGGTGCTGGAGAAGGGCTACCTCTACCCCAACACCAGCCCGGGCCTGGGCATCGACATCGACGAAGCGAAAGCGGCGAAGCTGCTCGATCCGGAGCGGGCGGCGCGGCCCCGCTACGTCGCGGAGGACCGCCGCGCCGACGGCTCCGTGGTCAGACCGTGAGTCGGCGGCCGGGGGCCCGGCCGGACGGTAGCCGTTAGCCCCCGGCGAGCACCCGGTTGACGATCTGCTCCACCTGGGAGAGGGCCTCGTTCACGCCGATCTCGTTCGCCTGGGCCTTCTTCCAGATGTCCGCCGTCTGCTCGTTGATCGGCGTCGTCTTGACCCAGGGGTACTGCTTGCTGAGGGGCTCCATCTTCTCGATCCCCTCCAGGGCCGGCCAGTCCTTGACCACGTTCTTCCAGGCCTGGCTGGTGTAGACGGACTTGCGCCCGGAGAAGCGCTTCATCACCGTGGCGAAGTACTGCTCCTGGACGGGTGAGGAGTTGACGAAGCTGATCCAGTCCCAGGCGGCGTCCTTGTGCTTCCCCGACCGGGTCATCGTCCACTGGTTCGTCCAGGTCTGGGTCGAGGGGCCTTTGGTGGCCTGCGGCCCGGCCGGCATCGGGGCGAAGCCGAACTTGAGCGCCGGGTTCTTGTCCAGCAGGTAGCCCACCTCCCACGAGCCGGCGAAGGCCATCGAGACGGTCTCCCCCTCGAACGTGGCCCCGTCGATGTCCGGCGACACCTTGTGACGGTTGCGCAGGTCGTAGAGCAGCTGCAAGGCGCCCCGGCCCTTCTGGTCGTTGACCAGGGTCTTGGCGTAGTCCGGGCTGTAGAACTCCCCGCCGAAGCCGTAGAGCCAGGGGAGCAGGTTGGCCACGCTGAGCGAGAGCGGCGTCCCGGGGCGGGTGGCGAAGCCGCCGCGCAGCACGCGCTGCCCCTCCGTCTTGGTCAGCCGGCGGGCGGCGTCGAGGAACTGGTCCACCGTCCACGACCAGGTGAACTTCTGGGACGGATCGAGTCCGGCGTCGCGGAAGTGGTCCGTGTTGTAGGCGATCACGTTCATCGACGGGCCGTCGAAGGGGAGGCCGTAGTGCTTCCCCTGGAAGGTGTTGTAGAACAGCCCCGAGTCGACGAAGTTGCTCAGGGCCATGCTCGGCGCCTTCTGGATGTAGGGGTCGAGCGGCTCCATCAAGTTGCCGTCCATCAGCTCGCGGATGAACGCGACGGAGACTTGAGAGCTGTCGTGGGGGGTGCCGCCGGCCGCGTTGACCACCCACTTCTCGCGCACGCCGGTGGTGCCGCCCTGGACGAAGGTGTAGTTGACGGTCACGTTGGGGGACTTGGCCTCGAAGTCCTTCTTGATCCCGTCGAAGAAGGTGGTCAGCACGGGCGTCGTCGGCCCCCACCAGTCGACGTGCTCCAGGGCGACCGGCGCCCGGGACTGGCTCGCCTCGGGGGTCGTGCCCTGGCCGGTGGCGCCGCAGGCGGCCAGGGCCAGCGGCGCCCCGGCGGCCAGGGCCGCTCCGAGGAGACGGCGCCGGGAGCGCCGGCCGGCGGCGAGGCGGTTCGGACTCAGGCTCATGCTCGTTGCTCCTTCCCCCATGGCTGGCCCTCGTTACGCGCCGGCCACCTCCCCCGCGACGCGGTCCGCGTCCCCCGCCGGACGGCGGGGCCGCGACGCGCCCGACGGGAGCACGGCCGGCGGCACCACCAGTGTACAGGCGCGCGACGCCGGGGGCGGGGCTTCTTACGGACCTCTTACGGGTGGCTGAAGCCGTCTTGAGTTGGCCGGCCTACGCTCAAGGAGATCAAGCGCACGAGACGCGGAGAGTAGGCATATGAGCAGCGAGTCGCCGGTCGACCCCGCCTCCCAGCAGGGGAACGGTTGGCTGCCGTCCAACAGAGGGAACTTCGACGAAGGCGGCGCCGCCGGCGGCGTCTACCGCAGTGGACAGTCCGAGGGGGGGCCCGGTCTCTGGGCGCCCCGCGGACCCGAGGCGTCGGCCGCGCCGCTGCCAGCGGCGGCGCGGCCGACGCCGCCTTACGCCGCGGCGCCGCCGCCGCCCGTACCGCCAGCGCCCCCGGCGCGCAGCGCCGCGGCGTCCGGGCCGGGCGGGCGGCGCACCTTCAGCGCCCTCCTGGCGGCCATCCTGATCGCCGGCACGGCCGGCGGGGCCGCCGGCAGCGTCCTCACGGCCAACGCGTTCGCCCGCAACCAGTCGCCGGCGGCGGTGTTGTCCGCCCCGGTCGTCGCCGGGCAGAACTTCGCCGTCGTCGATCCGGCCAGCGTCAAGGCCATCTACAAGCAGGCGGCCCCGTCCGTGGTCGCCGTGCAGACCGCGGCCGCCGTCAACCAGGCCCGCTCCTCGCGTGGCTCCCGCATCCCGGGCGTCCCGCCGAACGTGCCCGGCCAGGGCGGCCCGCAGAGCGGGCAGCTCGTGCCGCTCGGCGAGGGCACCGGCTTCGTCGTCGACACCGCCGGGCACATCGTCACCAACAACCACGTGGTCGAGGGGGCCTCGGCGGTCAGCGTCGTGCTCAGCGACGGCACGCGGGTGAACGCCGAGGTGGTCGGCCGCGCCCCGGACAGCGACCTGGCCCTGCTCAAGGCCGACCTGCCGGCGAACAAGGTGTCCGTCGTCACCCTCGGCGACTCGGACGCCGTCGAGCCGGGTGACCTGGCGGTGGCCATCGGCACCCCGTTCGGGCTGGAGCAGACCCTCACCGCCGGCATCGTCAGCGCCATCAACCGGGACTTCGGGCAGGCCGCCGGGCGGCCCCAGCGGGGGATGATCCAGACCGACGCGGCCATCAACCCGGGGAACTCCGGCGGGCCGCTGCTCAACGCCAGCGGCGAGGTGATCGGCGTCACCACCGCCATCGAGAGCCCGGTGCAGGCCAACGTCGGCGTCGGGTTCGCCATCCCGAGCAACACCGTCAAGCGCGTCCTGCCCCAGCTCATCGCCGGGCAGACGGTGCAGCACGCCTACATCGGCATCAGCGGGGTCGCCCTCGACGCCGACATCGCCCGCGACGCCGGCCTCCCGGCCAACGTCACCGAGGGCGTGCTCGTCGCGTCGGTCGCCCAGGACGGCCCGGCGGCCCGCGCCGGCATCCGCGGGGGCAGCGCCGGCAGCGGCACCACCCCCGGCGCTCAGGCCCGCGGCGGGGACGTGATCGTCGCCGTCGACGGCCAGCCCCTCAAGCGCGTCCAGGACCTCTCGACGTACCTGGACGGCAAGAACCCGGGGGACACCGTGACGGTGACCGTCCTGCGCAACGGGAATCGCCAGGACGTCAAGGTCACCCTCGCTCCCTGGCCGGCGAGCCAGGGGCAGTAGTCACCGCCGCCGAACGCTGCCCCCGCCCGGCGGTACGCCGCCGGGCGGGGGGCGGCGACTGCGCTCGCCCGCAGCGGGGCCGGTCCGGGAGTGTACGGACCGGCCCCGCTCGCTGTCCCCAGCGGACGCCGGGGTGCCCGGCGTCAGGCGACCTCGCAGACGGCCTCTTCGCCCGTCCAGCGGTTGAACTTCCCCTCCGGGGGCTGCGTCGCCAGGCGGGTGCGGGTCTGGCGCCAGAGGGCCCCCCAGGCCTCGGGATCGTGCACCTCCGTCTCCGGGTGGCTGCGGCTGCGCACCACGAAGGAGGGGAACCAGGGGCGGCCGGTGGGCTGCCCGACGGGCTGGTAGCGCAGGTCGTAGCTCCAGCGCGCGCCATCGCTCAGGTTGCGCAGGGAGGCGTGCATCGTCCGGCGGTGCAGGAAGAGGGCTCCGCCGCGGCGGATCGGCACGGGCGTGTAGTCCGTGCCCCGGATCTCGTCCGGGATGTGCAGCCCCTTACGCGCCTCGGTGCGGCCCGGGCAGTGGGTCACCAGGCCCTGGCTGTGGCTGCGGGGGACGACGCAGAGGCAGCCGTTCTCGATCGTGGCGTCGGTGATCGGCAGCCAGACGGTGAGCATGTCCGTCTCGTCCACCTCGGGCAGCGCGACGCCCTGATCCTGGTGCCAGTCCGTCTGCCCCACCAGGGAGTTGCGGAACTCGGCCGGGAGCAGGCGCTCCGGGGGCTTGATGCGCACGTGCTGGATCGGATTGGAGAGCACCTCGGGGCCGACGATCTGCTCGACCGCGTCGATCAGGCGGGGGCTGGTCAGCAGCCCGAACGTGGCCGCCCCGAGGTGGATGGGGGTCTCTTCGGTCACGTTGGCGAACGGCAGCGAGATGTCGAGCGACTGGTAGCCCGCCCGGCCGGTCTCGGTCAGGACCTGCGCCAGGCGCTGCACGAAGGGCAGGTCGGCGTACGTGGACTGCAGCTTGCCCTCCGCGTGCCAGGCGCGGGCCAGCTCGTCCAGCTTCTCCGTGTACTCGGCCACGACCGGGTCCAGGTCGCGCTCGACGTCGAGGACGTCTTCCAGGACGAGGTAGCCCTCCTCGCGGAAGCGCTCGACGTCGACTCGCGTCCCGGTTGCGACTGCCATGCTGACCTTCTCCTCCTCCGGCGTTCGCGCCGCGCACTGCTCGCGCCTCGCCCCACTCGCCGGGGCCAGGCGACCTGCCGAAACTATATGCCGGCCGGCGGGGCCTGGCAACACGGCCGGCGCCGGGCGCCCGCGCGGGGCGAGCTGGCAGGGAGATGTCAGGCCCCCCGGCGTGACCTGTCAGCGCGCTCGGGCGCACGATGCGGGTGAGGCGGAGAGTCCCGCATCGGAGCGGGAAGCAGCGGCGCCGGCGCCGCCCCGCCGGTCACCTGCGCGCGAGGAGCCCACGACATGAATCGCATCCTGATCGGCACCATGCCGTTCGTCGGCCACGTCAACCCCATCCTGCCCATCGCCGGCGAGCTGGTCTCCCGGGGGCACGACGTGCGCTGGTTCACCGGCAGCCAGTTCCGGGAGAAGATCGAGGCGCTGGGGGCGCGCTACGTGCCGATGCCCAACGCCGTCGGGCTCCAGGACGACGCCTGGAAGCGACGCTACCCGCAGGCGGCGGCGATGAAGCCGCTCGACCAGCTGCGCTTCGCCATCAAGCACGTCTTCGTGGACAGCGCCGCCGAGCACGTCTACGACCTGATGGCCATCCTGGACGAGGAGCCGGCCGACGTCATCCTGGCGGACAGCTCCTTCACGGCCGCCGGCCTGCTGCACGAGTCCGGCGGCCCGCCCTGGGCGGCCTTCAACACCCTGCCCCTGACCCTCAGCAGCCGGGACACCGCCCCCTTCGGTCTGGGACTGCCCCCCAGCGCCTCGGCCCCCGGTCGCTGGCGCAACCGCCTGCTGCAGGTCCTCTTCGAGCGCGTCGTCTTCAAGGACACCATCGCCTACGCCGACCGCGTCCGGGCCGGGCTGGGGCTGCCCCCCTCGGGACGCTTCATCTTCGACGCGGCCCTCTCGCCCTACCTCTACCTGCAGGGCACGGTGCCGGCCTTCGAGTACCCCCGCAGCGACCTGCCGCCCCAGGTGCACTTCGTCGGCCCCTCGCTGCCCCCGCCGCCGGCCCGCTTCGACCCGCCCAAGTGGTGGGACGAGCTCCTCGCCGCCCGCGCCACCGGGCGACCGGTGGTGCACGTCACCCAGGGCACGGTGGCCACGGAGGCCTCGCAGCTGCTCGCGCCGACCGTGCGCGCCCTGGCCGGATCGGACGCCCTGGTGGTCGCCACCACCGGGGGCAAGCCGGTGGACGCGCTGGGGCCCGGCACCCTGCCGGCGAACACCCGGGTGGCGCCGTTCGTGCCCCACGCCCTGCTGCTGCCGTTCGTCGACGCCATGGTCACCAACGCCGGCTACAACGGGGTGCAGGTGGCCCTCGCCCACGGGGTGCCCCTGATCGCCGCCGGCCGCTCCGAGGACAAGCCCGAGGTGGCGGCCCGCATCGCCTGGTCCGGGGTGGGGATCGACCTGCGCACGGCGACCCCGAGCGAGGCCCGCCTGCGCCGGGCCGTCGGGAAGGTGCTCGCGGACGGGCGCTACCGCGACCGGGCGCGGGCCATGGCCCGCGCGATGGCCGGCTACGACGCCCCGCGGCGCTCGGCCGATCTGCTCGAGCGCCTGATCGCCACCGGGCGCCCGGTGCGCGCGGACGCGCCGGGCCGGCCCACGCCCAGCTGAACGGGGCCGCCCGGAGGGGCCGGGTGGCCCCTCCGGACCGGAGCGGCGCTAGACCGGGGTGGCCGCCCCGGTCTTGCCGGAGAGCATCTGGCGCAGGACGGTGTGCAGGATGCCGCCGTTGCGCAGGTACTCGATGTCCACCTGGCTGTCGACCCGGGCGATGACCTTGAAGCTGAAGCGGCTCCCGTCCGTGCGCTGCACCTGCACCTCGAGCTCCTTACGCGGAGTCAGGCCCTCGGCGATCCCGGAGAGGCTGTAGGTCTCGGTGCCGTCCAGGCCGAGGCTCTGGCGGCTCTCCCCGGCCCTGAACTCCAGGGGCAGGACGCCCATCCCCACCAGATTGGAGCGGTGGATGCGCTCGAACGACTCCACCAGCACGGCCTTGACTCCCAGCAGCAGGGTGCCCTTGGCCGCCCAGTCCCGCGAGGAGCCCGAGCCGTACTCCTTGCCGGCGATGACCAGCAGCGGGGTGTGCGCGGCCTGGTACAGCTGCGAGGCGTCGTAGATGCGCATCTGCTCGCCGGTGGGGAAGTAGACCGTCCAGTCCCCTTCCTTGCCGCCGACCAGCTCGTTGCGCAGGCGGATGTTGCCGAACGTCCCGCGCATCATGACCTGGTGGTTGCCGCGCCGGGCGCCGTACTGGTTGAAGTCCCGGGGCTGCACGCCGTGCTCGATCAGGTACTTGCCGGTCGGGCTGTCCACCGGGATGGCGCTGGCCGGTGAGATGCCGTCCGTGTTGACCGAATCGCCGAGCACGACCAGCACGCGCGCCGCCTCGATGTCCTGCAACGGCGCCGGCTCAGGGGTCAGGTCCTGGAAGAAGGGGGGCTCCTGGATGTAGGTCGAGGCGGGGTCCCACTCGTAGGCCCCCTCCTCCGGCACGGGCAGCGCCTGCCAGGCCTCGTCCCCGTCGAAGACGTGGGCGTAGGCCTCCTGGAACAGCTCCGGCTTGACCACCCGCTCGAGCGTCTCCCGCACCTCTTCGGCGGTCGGCCAGATGTCGCGCAGGTAGACCGGCTGACCGTTGGGGTCGTTGCCGATCGGCTCCCGGGAGAGGTCGATGTCCACCGTGCCGGCCAGGGCGTAGGCCACCACCAGGGGGGGCGAAGCCAGGTACTGGGCGCGCACCAGGGGGTGGATGCGGGCCTCGAAGTTGCGGTTGCCGCTGAGCACGGCCGAGGCCAGCAGCCCCGACTCGCGCACCGCGTCGCCGAGGGCCTCGCTCGCCAGCCCGACGCCGCTGTTGCCGATGCAGGTGGTGCAGCCGAAGCCGACCAGGTGGAAGCGCAGGGCCTCCAGGTAGCCCAGCAGGTCGGCGTCCTTGAGGTAGTCCATCACCACCCGGGAGCCGGGGGCGAGACTCGTCTTGACGTACGGCTTGACGTCCAGGCCGCGCTCGACCGCCTTCTTCGCCAGCAGCCCGGCGCCGATCATCACCGTCGGGTTGGAGGTGTTCGTGCAGGAGGTGATCGCGGCGATCACCACCGAGCCGTCCGAGACGGTGGCGCGCAACGAGCCGAAGTCGACGTCGACGCTCTGCGGCGCGAAGACGCTCGGCGCCGCGCCGGCGGCCGCCCCCGCGGCGCTCACCATCCGCTGCGGGAAGGCCGAGCGGAAGCTCTGCGAGACCTGCGAGAGGTTGACCCGGTCGTGCGGACGGCGCGGCCCGGCGAGGCTCGGCTCGACCGTCGACAGGTCGAGCTCCAGCACCTCGGAGAACTCCGGCGCCGGGCTGGCGTCCGTGCGGAACATGCCCTGCTCCTTGGTGTAGCGCTCCACCAGGGAGATCAGCTCGGCCGGACGCCCCGTGCCCCGCAGGTACTGCAGGGTCTGCTCGTCCACCGGGAAGGTGGAGGCGGTGGCGCCGTACTCGGGAGCCATGTTGGAGAGGGTGGCCCGGTCGGCGAGGGTGAGCTGCGACAGGCCCCGGCCGTAGAACTCGACGAACTTCCCGACCACGCCGTGCTTGCGGAGCATCTGGGTGACCATCAGGACCAGATCGGTCGCGGTCGTCCCCTCCGGCAGCTGCCCGTGCAGGCCGAAGCCGATCACCTCGGGCGCCAGCAGGTAGAGCGGCTGCCCGAGCAGCACCGCCTCGGCCTCGATCCCGCCGACGCCCCACCCCAGGACGCCCATGGCGTTGACCATGGTAGTGTGCGAGTCCGTGCCCACCAGGGTGTCCGGGAAGGCCACCACGTCGTCGCCCTGGCGCCGCAGCTGGACGACGCGGGCCAGGTACTCGATATTCACCTGGTGCACGATGCCCGTGCTGGGAGGGACGACGCTGAAGTTGTCGAACGCCTTCTGCGCCCAGCGCAGGAGCATGTAGCGCTCGCGGTTGCGCTCGTACTCCCGCACCACGTTCTGCGCCGCGGCGAGCGCCGAGCCGAAGTAGTCCACCTGGATGGAGTGATCGATGACCAGCTCGGCGGGGACGAGGGGGTTGATCAGCTGCGGATCGCCGCCCATCCGGGCGACGGCGGAGCGCATCGCCGCCAGGTCGACGACGGCGGGCACGCCGGTGAGGTCCTGCATCAGCACGCGGGACGGCATGAAGGGAATCTCTTCGTTGCTCTGACTCCCCGCCGACCAGCCCGCCAGCGCCTGGATGTCCGCGTCCTCGACGTGCGCGTTCCCGGCGAACCGGAGCACGTTCTCCAGCAGCACCTTGACGGTGAACGGCAGCCGGTCGATCCGGGTCATGCCCTCCCGCTCCAGCGCGCGCAGGCTGTAGTAGGTGGCCGTCCACCCACCATCGGAGAGGGTCCCCCGGGCGCCAAACGGGTTCTGAGATGTGGTCATCGATTGCCCTTCCTTACTCTCTTATGGTGGCACGCCACGGGTAGACTCGGCTAGGAAGGCCCGTCCTGTCCCGGCGGGGCAGGCGGACGGCCCGGATGCCGGCCGGGGGAGAAGGAGCGCGCGGTGACTGCCGGAGGGACGGATGTGCTGCAGGTGGGGCGGGTGTATCACGACCCCGCCGTGCCCGAGCTGGTGTGCCGCTACCCCAACGAGCCGATCGTCAAGGTGCTGGAGAAAGGGGAGCGGGAGCTGACCGTCGAGCTGGACGGCCGCCCGGTGCGCCTGGCCGCGCGCAACGCCGGACTGGCCCGCCTCGGGCGCCAGTACCTCCTGCTGCGCGAGGGCGACGACCGCGGGCTGTGGCTGCTGATCGAGCCGGGCGAGTCGCTGGAGTAGGCGCGCCCTACCAGGCGAGGGCGTGGCCGTCCCGGCGGGGGTCGGCCCCGCCGTGGAGCACGCCGGTGGCCGGGTCGCGGGCGATCATCATCGCGCTGCCGGTGGCGTCCCAGGCGCCGATCGTCTGCACCGGGTGGCCGCGCGCGGCCAGGGCCCGCACGGTGTCCGGATCGAAGCGGGCCTCCAGGTTGAGGGCGTCCGTGCAGGTGTGGGGCACCGAGGATTCGGTCGGGTTCTGGAGGTGCCGCCAGCGGGGGGCCTCGACGGCTTCGGTCGCGGTCATGCCGAAGTCCAGCACGGCGCTGATCATCTGAAAATTGGTCTGCACCTGGGTGTCCGCGCCCGGGGTGCCCAGGACGAGGCGCAGCTCGCCCGGCGCCGCGCCGTCGACGGCGCCGTCCGCGGCGCCGCCGGAGAAGACCATCACCGTGTTCATCGTGTGGCGCACCCGCTTCCCCGGAGCGAGGCAGTCCGGGTGGGCCGGATCGAGGTGCCAGTAGGTCATCCGGTTGTTGAGCAGGACGCCGGTGCCGGGGGCGACCAGGGCCGAGCCGAATCCCGTCTGCAGGCTCTGGAGCTGGCAGACGGCGTTGCCGTCCCCGTCGACGACGACGAAGCAGGTGGTGTCTTCGGGCCCGGACGGACGGCGGAAGGCGCCGGGGTTGCCGGCCGCGACGCTGTCCGGGGGGGCCGCGCGGTCGGGGTCGATCAGCCGGCGGCGCTCGGCGGCGTAGGCTTTCGAGATCAGGCCCTCGATGGGCACGTCGACCACGTCCGGGTCGGCCAGGTAGCGCTCGCGGTCGGCGAAGGCCAGCTTCTTGGCCTCCACCATCAGGTGGATCGTCTGCGGCGCGTGCCAGCCGAGGGCGGCCAGGTCGAAGTCCTCCACCAGGTTGAGCTCCTGCAGCAGGACGTGGCCGCTCGAGTTGGGCGCGCTCTCGTAGACGGTGTGGCCCCGGTAGCCGGTGCGGATGGGCTCCTGCCAGCGGGCGTGGTACGCGGCCAGGTCCTCGTAGCGCAGGGCGCCGCCCGCGGCCTGGGAGACGGCGTCGATGGCGCGGGCCACCGGCCCGCGGTAGAAGTAGTCCCGGCCGTGCTCGGCGAGCCCGCGGAAGGTGCGGGCCAGGTCGCGCTGGTAGATCACCTCGCCGGCCCGCGGCGGCCGCCCCTCGGGCCAGAAGATGGGCCCGGACGGGGCGAAGGTGCCGAAGGCGGTCTCCCCGGCGAGCGAGGCGGCGAGCACGTCGCTGACCGGGAGACCGCCCTCGGCCAGCTGCATCGCCGGCTTGAGCACGCCGGCCAGGGCCAGCCGGCCGTAGCGGGCGTGGGCCTCGAGCCAGCCGTCCACCAGGCCGGGCACGGAGACGGAGCGGATGCCCTTCTGGGGGATCCCCTGCGGCAGGTAGCTCTCCCGGGTGGCCAGGGCCGGCGCCGGACCGGTGGCGTTGACCACCTCGATCCTGCCGGCCGCACGGCGGTAGAGCATCAGGTAGCCGTCGCCCCCGGCGCCGGACATGTTCGGCTCGGCGACGTTCAGGGTGGCCGCGACGGCGATGGCGGCGTCGACGGCGTCGCCCCCGCGCTGCAGCACCGAGATCCCGGCCAGGCTGGCCAGCTGGTGGCCCGAGCAGACCATCCCCCGCCGGCCCATCGCCACCGGCCGGGTGGCGGGCGAGCCCCTGAGGTGGACGCGGTAGGGGGCGGGGGCGCTGCTCGCGGCTGGCGCGGGGGTCGCGCCGGTAGAGACGGCGGTCATGGTGCGGCGCACTTTACACCATGCGTCCGGCGCCGCCAGAGCCAGCGGGCGCCCAGGACGACGAGCAGCACCAGGACGATCCCGAAGCCGGCGCGCTGCGCCAGCCGGATCAGGGGCTCGATGTTGGTGGCCACGCCGTAGCCGAGGAGGGTGAAGAAGGTGCTCCAGAGCACGGCCGCGGGCAGCTCGCAGAGCAGGAAGCGCCAGAAGGGCATGCGGCAGATCCCGGCGGTGACGGCCATCGCCGAGCGCCCCGCGCCGAGCGCGTGGACGAGCGTGATCGCCCACCAGCCGTGGCGGCGCAGGAGGTCCCCGGCGCGGTCGAGGGACGGCCGGATGCGCGCCCCGAGGCGGGTGCGCAGCAGGACGGCGGAGAGGCCGCTGCGCCCGAGCCAGTAGTCCGTGGCCGCGCCGGCCACCATGCCGGCGGCGCCGACGGCGACCGTCGCCACCAGCTGCATGCTGCCCAGCCGGGCGGCGGCGCCGCCGAGGGTGACGAGGGTTCCTCCGGGCACGATCACGCCGAGCAGCAGGGTGTGCTCCATCCAGGCCCCGAGGAAGACGACGGCGTAGCCGTAGCGATCGTAGAGGGACAGGACGGCGTTGAGGATGGCCGGCAGATCGATCCGCTCGCCGATGAAGGCGAGTCCGGGCAGGGGCGGAACGGTCACTTGGGAGGCCACGTACGCTGAGTCGAGAACGGCCACCCCGGGGCGCAGGCGACGGCGGGCGACCCCGGCTGAGTACCATCACCGGGTGGAGGCTGACGCGTCGCTCGCGGCCTCGGACGTCCCGGACGCCCGGCGCCTGACCACCTGGCGGCGGCGCCTCGAGGGCCGGCGCCCGGTGCAGGAGCTGACCGTCCCGGTCCCCGGCGCGGCCCGGCCGTACCTGATCGCGGCCCCGGCCGACCCGGACGCCGTGCTCGACCAGACGGACCTCGCCCCGGACGCCCACATGCCCTACTGGGCGACGCCGTGGGCCAGCGGGCTGTTCCTGGCCGAGGTGGTGCTCGCGCGCCGGGAGGCGCTGCGCGGGCGGCGGGTGCTTGAGCTCGGCTGCGGCCTGGGGACGACGGCGGCGGCGGCGGCGGAGGCCCAGGCCGGCGCCGGCAGCCTCGTCTGCGCCGACGTCTTCGCCGAGACGCTCGCCTACTGCCGCTACAACGCCTTGCGCAACGCCGGCCGGGCGCCCCAGACGCTGCTCGCGGACTGGCGCACGGCCCCGGGCCGGGAG
>DATLLM010000561.1:0-3976 GCA_035537855.1 Chloroflexota bacterium
GGCGCCCGCCTGACCAACTTCGACCTGGAGGGGCTGGACAGCGAACTGCGCCCCCTCGCGGTCTGGCTGATCGGCGACTACACCTGGAAGCTCGCCAAGCGCGATCGGCGCCGGCGCATCCTCTCCATGGACGAGGTGAAGACGCTGCTGGAGTACCCGGAGAGCGCTCGGCTGGTGGCCCACCTCTACACGCTGGGCCGTGCCTACCACCTGTCCGTGTGGAGCGCCTCGCAGCTCCTCAGCGACTACACCTCCACGCCGGAGGGGGAGCGGGCCCTCCAGTCGGCGGACACGGTGCTCCTGCTGCGCCAGGCCGCCGGCAAGGGGGCGGAGGACGCCCGCGCCCGCTACGGCCTCTCGGACGGGGATCGGACCTTCTTGGAGACGGCGCCGCAGGGCCACGGCATCCTCCGCACGCCCAAGGGGCACTCCCGCGTCAGGATCGCCCCCTCGCCGTGGGAGCTGGAGCTGATGGGCGGCCCGCCGGCGCCCGCGGCGACCCCGACGCGCACTGACCCGACCCGCACCTCCGCTGGGGTCGCCTGATGGCGGCCTCGGTGGCGCCTCGTCGGTCGCACCGCGAGGGGCCGGCCGAGCGCCTCGTCGAGGTCGCCGTGCTGGCCGGCATCGCCTTGCTGGCGGTGGTGGCCGTCCTGCCCCTCGCCCTCGTCGCCGGCGCCGTCTTCCTCGGCCTGCACGCCCTCAGGCCGCGCCGCTGGGCCATCAAAGGCCCCGTGGCCGCTCTGTGCGTCCTGCCCGCCGTGGCAGCCCTCCTGTGGGCCTGCGCGGCTCGTGGCCAGGCCCCGGTCGGCGCGGCGATGGGCTACGTGGACGTGCAACTCGACGCCGCCGAGGCCGTGGTCCGGGCCTGGCCGGTCACCGACTGGGCGCCGCTGCTGACGGCCTACGGGCTGGCTGTGTGGCCGTACGCCGTGGCGGGCGGGGCGGCGCTCGGCGCCCTGGCGTGGGCCGGGAGTCGTGTCATCTCATCTCGCGGCGGTACGTCTCCAGGAGAGACGAGACGAGACGAACTCGTCTTCCGGGACGCGGGCGAGATGGCCGAGGCGCCGGAGGAGGCCGTCGACTGGTCGCTGCCGAACGTGCTCGGCCGGGGTGTCGTGGCGCTGCTGAGTGCGCCGCCGGGGCTGGGCAAGGGCTGGTGGACCTGGGGTTGGCTCCGGGCCATGCAGGAGGGCGCCGACTTCTTCGGGCTGCCCGCCCGGCGGCCGTGGTCGCGGCCGAGCGCGCTCGCCCGCCGGCTGGGCGCGAAGGCGCGCCCGCGGAAGGTGCTGTGGCTGACCGAGGAGGGGGCGTCGCTCGCCCGCGCGGCCAAGCGGTTCGGCATCAAGCCCGGGATCGTGGAGGTGCTGCAGCGGCAGGCCGTCGCGGCGACGGCGTGGCCGGAGATCGTCGCGCTCGTCCGGCGCGAGGCGTGGCGGCGGGGCTGCGCCTACGTGATCGTCGACACCGTCCGGGCGTGGTGCCCGCAGGCCGAGCAGACCAACGAGCTCGCCGCCGGGGTGTTCAACCTCGCCCGGCGGGAGCTGGCGGCGCCCGGCCTGGGCGTCCTCTTCGTCCACCACGACCGCAAGGGTGGGGGCGAGTACGGCGAGGGGGTCGCCGGCCCCAACAACCTCGTGGGCTCGACCGACGTGCTGATCGAGCTGCGCCGGGTGCCGGGCCGCCCCGACGCCCGCCGGATGCTCGTCTCCCGCCGCTTCGGTGACCTCGACGTGACGGCCCGGCTGGATGGCCACCGCTACGTCGCGGATGGCGCACCGGCCGCGGAAGACGAACCGGAGGGAAAGGCACCGCCGGCTCCGGACGCGCGGGCGGGCGTGCCCAACCACCTCACGGCCACGCTCCGGGCGATCGAGGAGGAGGGGGTTGATGGTCTCGAACAGGCGGCGCTCGTGCAGCGGACCGGGAAGCCCTCCGCCACCGTCTACCGGCACCTCGCCGCGCTCGAGGGGCTGCGGGCGATCGAGCGGTACGGCGCCGGCGTCGCGAACGATCCCCTCCGGTGGCGCGCCGTGCGGCCCAACCCCGCCGGGGCGCCCACGGCGGATTCCGAGTACGTCCGCTACCTCAACAGCGCCGCCTGGGCGCAGAAGCGCGCGGAGATCCTCGCCCGAGCGGACGGGAAGTGCGAGGATTGCGGGGCCGCCACCGCCCAGGGGGAGGCGGAGGTGCACCACCTGACCTACGCGCGGGCCGGGCGCGAGCTGCCGGAGGATCTGGTCGCGCTGTGCCCGGGGTGCCACCGGCGGGCGCACGCCTCGGGCTAGAGGCCCCGGGGCGGCGCCGGTGGGGCGTCGTTGCCGCCCTCCGGCCGTACCCGAACCGCCCCCACGCCCTCGAGTACAGCGGGAGTCGTGGTGCCCGCAGCGGCGCATGCGCGTGCTAGCATGCGGGCTACCCGCGCGCCGGTTGAGGTGGCGCCCACAGGGCGTGGGCGGCCGGCGTGGCGTCGGGCACGGAGGCAGGCATGACCCGTGCAGCTGGCGATCCGGAGCGTGGAGGCGGCCCCGTGGCGGCGGCGCGACCGGAGGCGCCCTCGCTCACGCGCCGGGGGCTGCTCGGCACCGCGCCGGCGGCGGCCCTGGCCCTGGCGGCCTGCGGCGGCGAGCCGGCCGCGGGCGGCGGGGGGGCCGCCCAGCCGCCCCCGGTGCAGATCGCCTTCTTCTTCCCCAACTGGGGGCAGCCGGCGATCTACGAGGCCAAGGAGCAGCGCAAGATCGACGCCTTCCAGCAGCAGACGGCGGGGGTGCGCGTCCGGGCGGCGCCGGTGCCGGAGAACTACGGGCCGCAGCTGACGTCGCTCTTCGCCGCCGGGACGCCGCCGGAGACGTTCTTCGCCGACCACCAGGTGGTCTTCGCCTACACCAAGCAGGGCTTCCTCGACGACCTGCAGCCCACCGCCCAGAAGGACCGGGGCTTCAAGAAGGAGGACCTGCACCCCACGGCCCTGGACGGGCTGACCGTGGGGGGCCGCCTGCTGGGGCTGACCGGCTGGGCCTTCACCAACCTGTACTACTACAACGCGGACCTGTTCAAGCAGGCCGGGCTGCCCACCCCGTACGAGCTGTGGCAGCAGGACCGCTGGACCTGGGACGCCTACCAGGACGCGGCGCTCAAGCTGCACAAGCGGGAGGGGGCCCGCACCGTGCAGGCGGGGACGACCCTGGGCCTGGCCCGGCTGTGGATGAACGCCGCCGGCGCCCAGGAGTTCGACAACCCCAAGACGCCCACCCGCTGCCTGTACGACAGCGAGCCGGCGATGGAGGCGCTGCAGTTCCGCTACGACCTGCAGGCCAAGCACCGCGTGCACGACCCGGACTTCTACAAGGAGACCGGGCTGAACGAGACGACGGCCTTCATCAACGGCAAGTCGGCGACCATGTCCCGCTGGACGACCGGCCTGGCCGACTTCAAGGCCATCACCGCCTTCACCTGGGGTATGGCGCCCTACCCCAAGAAGAAGGGCTACGCCTCGGACTACACCCACTGGGCCTACGGGCGGGCGAAGGGCCTCGCCGACGAGCGCACGCGCGACGCCGCCTGGCAGTGGCTGAAGTTCTTCACCGGGGCCGAGGGGCAGAAGCTGGAGGCGCAGGACATGGTGGGCATCCCCTTCACCCGGGCGGCGCAGGAGGTGTTCGCCCGCTCCGTGCGCCAGCTGCCCGCCCTGGAGCACCCCGAGGCGATGGGGGAGATCCTGAACAAGTACCCCAACTCGCGCCTGATCGCGGTGGACACCCCGGAGATCGGGCGGATCCTAAACGAAGAGCTGACCCCCTTCTGGAACGGTGAGCGGGGGGCCCGCGCGGCCGGGACGGCGGCGACCCAGCGGGTCAACGAGTATCTGCGGACCAACCCGCAGAGCGTGAGCTGATCCGGTGCCCCCCGTGGATCCGGCCGCGATGCAGACAGACGCCCAGTTCCGGCTGGAGCCGGACTGGTTCTCCCGCTACCT
>DATLLM010000562.1:0-4753 GCA_035537855.1 Chloroflexota bacterium
GTCGTAGACCTGGGCGGGGGACATCGCCCGGCCCTCGGCGGCGAAGTCGTCGAAGAGGGCCGGGCCGAGGTCGTCGCGGGCGCGGGCGGCGGCCTGCTCGCCGACCACCCGATCGGCCGGATCGAGGTGGGCGCCGAGTCCCTCCAGCATCGTCTCGGCGGCGCCCCACAGGCGGGCCGCGCGGTGGGGCTGGCCGGCGACGGCGGCGACGGCGGCCAGGCCGGCGAGGCAGTGGGCGATGACCCGCTGGTCGCCGAGGGAGCGGAAGATGCCCAGGCTCTCGGCGAAGCGCTGCGCCGCGGCGGGGGCGTCGCCGGCTCTGAGGTCGATCTGGCCGAGATTGTGGGTCAGGGCGGCGACGCGCCACTGGTGGCCCTGCTCGCGGGCCAGGACGAGACTCTCCTCGTAGTAGCGGGCGGCGGCGGCGTCGTCGCCGTCCCGGCGGACGAGCTCGCCCAGGTTGTTCAGGGCGCGGGCGGCGAGCAGCCGGTCGTCCAGCCGGCGGGCGATGGCCAGGGCGTCCTCGTTGAGCCGCCGGGCCAGGGCGGGCTCGTCCTGGACGACGTGGGCCAGCCAGGCCAGGGCTGAGCCCTCCTCGCGCTCGTCGCCGCTGGCCCGGGCGCCGGCCAGGCCCTCCTCGCACAGCGCCCGGGCGGCGCGGAAGTCCCCTTGATCGGCGGTGAGCACGCCCAGCCCGATCAGCACCCGGGCCCGCTCCGGGGTGGGCGGCCCGGGGGCGCCGGCGCCCCCGGCGGCGCCGCGCAGGGCGAGCACGGTGGCGAGCCACTCCCGCCCTTCGCTGAGGTAGCCGTGGACGTGCCAGAAGTACCACAGGGCGCCGCCGAGGCGCAGGCCGAGGGCCGCCTCGTCGTGCTCGATCGCCCAGCGCAGCGCCGCCCGGAAGTTGTAGCGCTCCTGGGAGAGGCGCTCCAGCCAGGCGGCCTGGCTGGCGGCGCGCAGCTCCGGCGCCGCCGTCTCGGCCAGGGCGGCGTAGTGGACGGCGTGGCGGCGCTGGACGCGCGCCGTCTCGCCCCCGGCGCCGAGCTTCTCCAGGGCGTACTCCCGGATGGTCTGCAGCATCAGGAAGCGGGTCTCCCTCGTGCCCGTGCCCGCCGCCGGGCGGCGCCCGGGCGGCGCGCCGGCGGCGGCGCGGCCGCCCGGCCCGGCCGCGCCCGCGGCGTCGCCGGTGGCCCCGGGCGCGGCCGGGCCGGGCACCCCGCCGAGCCCGTCCTGGCCGGCGTTCCCGGGATCGAGGCGGCGCAGCAGGCTCTTGCCGGCGAGCGACTCCAGCCCGTCCAGGACGCCGGTGGCGGCGTCGCCGGTGGGGTCGCAGACGGCCTCGGCGGCGCTGAGGGTGCAGCTGCCGGCGAAGACGGAGAGCTGCCGGAAGAGGGACTGCTCCGGGGCCTCCAGCAGGTCGTAGCTCCAGGCGATGGCGTTGCGCAGGGTCTGCTGGCGGGCGGGCAGGTCGCGCGCGCCGCCGGTGAGCAAGGGCAGCCGGCGCTCCAGGCGGCTGAGCATCGCCTGGGGGGAGAGGAGGCGCGTCCGGGCGGCGGCCAGCTCGATGGCCAGCGGCAGCCCGTCCAGGCGGGCGCAGATGGTGGCGACGGCGCGGGCGTTCTCGTCCGTGATCCGGAACTCCGGGGTGATGTCCTGGGCCCGCTCGACGAACAGGCGCACCGCCTCGAACTGGGCGAGCTGCTCCTTGGAGGGCAGCCGGTCCGGGTCGGGCAGGCTGAGCGGCGGGACCTGGAACTCCCGCTCGCCGTAGAGACCGAGCACCGCCCGGCTGGTGACCAGGATCTTCAGGCTGGGGCAGGCGGTGAGCAGGTCGCCGACGAACGGCGCGGCGCCGGCCACGTGCTCGAAGTTGTCCAGGATGAGCAGGATCTGCTTGTCCTGCAGGGCCCCGGTCACCCAGTCCAGCAGGGGCCGGTCGGCGGCCTCGCGGACGTTGAGCACCTGGGCGATGGACGGCGCCACCAGGGCGGGGTCGTGGAACCGGGCCAGGGCGACGAAGAAGACCCCGTCCGGGAAGTCGTCGAGGGAATCGAGGGCCGCCTGGATGGCCAGGCGGGTCTTGCCCGTGCCCCCCGGTCCGAGCAGGGTGATCAGGCGCACGTCCGGGCGGCGCAGGAGCTGGTGCCGGATGGTGTCGATCTCCCCGTCCCGCCCGATGAAGGGGGTGGTCAGGGCGGGGAGGTTGTTCGGCCGGCGCTGCAGGGTGCGCAGGGGCGGGAAGGTGGCCGGCAGGTCCGCGTGCAGGAGCTGGTAGATCGGCTCCGGCCGGGAGAGGTCGCGCAGCTGGTGCTCGCCGAGCGCCTGCAGCCCGGCGCCCTCCGGCAGGGCGTCCCGCACCAGGTCGGTGGTGATCTCGGAGAGGAGCACCTGCCCGCCGTGGGCCAGGGCCATCAGGCGCCCGCAGCGGTAGAGGGGGGGGCCGAAGTAGTGGTCGCCCCACAGCTCGACCTCGCCGGTGTGCAGCCCCATGCGCACCCGCAGGGGGCCCGTCTCGCCCCAGGGCTCGGCCTGCAACGCCAGCTGGCCGTCGAGGGCGGCGCCGACGCCGCCCGAGGAGTGCTCGAACGCGGCGAAGATGCCGTCCCCCAGGGTCTCGAAGACGTACCCCTGGTGGGCCTCCACCGCCCGGCGGAGGATGGCGTGGTGCCGCGCCAGGGCGGCCCGGTAGGCCTCCGGGTGCCCCTCCATCATCCGGGTGCTGCTCTCGATGTCCGTGAACAGGAAGGTCACGGTCCCGGTGGGGAGTGCAGGCATTCTGCCGATTCTAGCCCCACCGGGTGGTTCCCGGGTGAGCTCCCGGGCGCCGGCGCTAGCCGCCGGCGGCGGCGCCGGTCCCGGCGCCGGCGGCGAAGCCCTCTTCCACCGGCACCGCGTCGTCGTCGTCCATGGCGAAGCCGAGGGTGTAGAGCTTGTAGTAGTAGCCCTCGAGCTCGAGCAACTCCTGGTGCGTCCCCTGCTCCACGACCTGCCCCTGATCGAGCACCAGGATGCGGCTGGCGTTCTTGATGGTGGAGAGGCGGTGGGCGATGACGAAGGCGGTGCGCCCGGTGAGGACCCGGTCGAGGGCCCGCTGGATGGTCGCCTCGGTCTCGGTGTCCACGCTGGAGGTGGCCTCGTCCAGGATCAGGATGCGGGGGTCGGCCAGGAAGGCGCGGGCGAGGGAGACGAGCTGGCGCTGCCCGCCGGAGAGGTTGCCGCCGCGCTCCTCGACCACGGCGTCGAAGCCCCCGGGGAGGGACTCGACGAACTCCCGCAGGCCGACCACCTCGGCCGCCTCGCGGATGCGGGCCGCGCCCTCCTCGGACTTCAGCAGCTCCGGGCGGCTGAAGGCGATGTTCTCCTTGATCGTCCCGGAGAACAGGAACGGCTCCTGGAGGACGAGCCCCATCTGCTGGCGGAGCGACCGCTGGGTGACCCCCCGGACGTCGTAGCCGTCCACCGTGATGCTCCCCTGGCGGACGTCGTAGAAGCGCATCAGCAGGCGGACGATGGTGCTCTTGCCGGCCCCGGTGCGCCCCACCAGGGCGATCCGGTCGCCGGGGTGGGCCTCCAGGGTGACGTCCTGCAGGATGGGGTGCACGCCGTCGTAGGCGAAGCCGACCTTCTCGAAGCGCACGTCCCCCTTGATGGGCGGCAGCACCGCCGCATCGGGCAGGTCCTCCACCTCAGGGCGCAGCTCCAGCAGGTGGAAGATGCGCTCGCCGGCGGCGAGGGCGGCCTGGATCTGGTCCCAGCGGGTCGCCAGGTCGCGGATGGGCTCGAAGAAGCGGGCGGTGTAGAGCATGAAGGCGGTCAGGATGCCGATGGTCAGATCGGGGGCCGTCCCGCTGAGGATCCAGAGCCCGCCGACGAGCAAGAGCAGGCCGGTGGCCAGGGCGTCGACCAGGTCGAGGATGGGCATGATCCCGGCGTGGTAGAAGATGGCCCCCTTCTGGGCCTTGACGTTGTCGCGGTTGACGACGTCGAACTCGTCGTAGTTCCGCTCCTCGCGCCGGAAGGCCTGCACGATCTTCATCCCCACGATGTTCTCCGCCAGCATGGCGTTGACGGCGGAGACGGAGACGCGGATGCGCCGGTAGGCGGGGCGTGACCCGCCCGAGAACCAGCGGGCCAGGAAGTACATGAGCGGCAGGATGACCAGCGTCACCAGCGCCAGGCGCGGGGACATGGAGAACATGATCACCACCGTGCCGATCAGCAGCATGGCGTCGGCGACGGACTGCAGCAGGCCCTGGGTGAGTACCTCGTTGATGGCCGAGACGTCGCTCGTGTTGCGCGAGATGATGTGCCCGATGCGCTCCCGGTCGTAGAAGCGCAGGGAGAGCTTCTGTAGATGAGCGAACATCTGCGTGCGCAGGGTGTAGAGCACGTCCTGCCCCACCACGGAGAGCACCCAGACCTGGTAGTAGGAGGTCAGCCAGAAGACGACCAGCGTCCCGATGTAGGCGGCGGCGATCCAGTTGAGCAGGTCGAGCCGGCCGCCGAGGATGCCCTGGTCGATGGCCACCTGGATCAGCCAGGGCTGAGCCAGGGTGGCCGCCGAGGCGATCACGATCAGCACGAAGGAGACGGCCATGCGCGCCTTGTGGGGGCGCAGCAGGGCCAGCATGCGCTTGATCACCTCCTTGTCGGAGGCGAGGCGCAGGTCGTCCTCGCCCGACCCTGAGGTCATCGACACGGGGGTGGGGCCGGTGCCGCCGCCGATCATCGCTCCACCCCGCCGGCGGGCGCC
>DATLLM010000563.1:0-7133 GCA_035537855.1 Chloroflexota bacterium
CTCCGGCTCGCTCGAGCGGATGGCCCGCCTGCGCAAGCGCGTGCGCGAGGACGGGGTCGACGCCGAGACGGCGGCCGGTGAGGTGGGCGTCGATCCGATCATCGCCCAGCTCTGGCTGCGTCTCCCGGACGACCTCTGGCCGGGGGCCCGCCCGGGGACGGCCGGCGCCGGGAGCGCGACCGCGGCCGCCCCGGCGGACGTGCCCCCGCCGAGCGTCCCCCTGGGCGGGCTGCGGCGGGTGTTGACCTGCCGCGTGCCGGCGCCGGCTTTCGAGCGCCTGCGGTTGACCGAGGGGACGGTGGTGGACGCGGCGGCGCAGGCCCTCGAAGCGGGACTGGCCCAGCCCCACCCCCCGGTCGCGCCGGGCGGCTGGCGCTTCGCCCGGCGCCCCCTGGCCGTGCCCATCCCGGCGGAGACCTACCGGTCCGTGCTGCGGCTCGCCGAGGCCTCCTTCCGGGGCGATCCGCGGGACGCCGCCGGCTGGCTGATCGCGCGGGGCACCGGACTGGCGCTGCCCCTGCCCACGCCGGAGGAGCTGGAGGGGGCGCCGCGGACGCTCGGGCTGCCGGCGACGGCGCGGGCGGTGGCGGCCCCGGTGCGCTTCGTCGTGCCGCCCCGCCGGCGGCCGGAGACGCGGGCCCCGCTGCCGGCGGACGACAGCGCCCCCTCGGGCGAGGAGCTGCGCCGCCGGCGCGAGGCGACCGGCCTCTCCCAGCGCGACCTCGCGGCCGCCTCCGGCCTCTCCCGGGGCCTCGTGGCCGAGATCGAGCGCGGGCGCCGGCGCCACGTGCTCACCCGGCTGAAGCTGTCCGAGACCCTCGCCGCCGTCGAGCGCCAGAAGGCGGCCGGGGCCCCGGCCGCCCAGGGCTAGTACGAGCGGGCGATGATCGCCCGGCGCCGGGCCGGCGCGCCGCACCAGGCGCACGGCCCGGGATCGTCCGGCGGCTGGCGGTACGTCCCCCCGGCGCCGTCCCGCTCCAGGGGGAAGCAGCGGATCGTCGCCCGGGTGGCCTCCTGGATCTGCTGCGCGCAGGTCAGCGCTTCGCACCAGCGGGCGAGGGCGAAGCCGTCGGTCACGGCGGCCTCGAGCGCCGGGCGGTCGTCCACCACCCGGGTGCGCTCCTCCTGGAGGGCGCGGGCCCGCGCCCTGAGCTCCGTCCGCGCCGCGGCCATCAGCTCGCCGGCGGCGGCCACCAGGCCGCTGAGGGGCACCGGGCGCTTCGTCCCGTCGTGTCGGGTCACCGCCGTCGCCTGCCCGGCGGCCAGATCGCGCGGCCCGATCTCCAGGCGCAGGGCCGCCCCGTGGCGCTCCCAGTGGAAGAACTTGGCCCCGGGGCGCAGCCCCGGCCGGTCGTCCAGGGCGACCCGGAACCCGGCCCCGGCCAGCTCGCGCCGGGCGGTCTCCGCCGCCGCGTCCACCGCCCGGGTCGTGGCCTCGTCGCGCCCCGGCACGGGGACGATCGCCACCTGCACCGGCGCCACCTGGGGCGGGAAGATGGCCCCCCGGTCGTCGCCGTGCACCATCAGCATGCCCCCGATCACCCGGGTGGACATGCCCCACGAGGTGGCGTAGACCGGGTGGGCCTCGCCGTCCTCGCCCTGGTAGCTCACCTCGAAGGCGCGGGCGAAGTTGTCGCCCAGGTCGTGCGACGTACCCGCCTGCAGCGCCCGCCCGTCCTGCATCATCGGCTCGAGAGTGAAGGTGGCCACGGCGCCCGGGAAGCGCTCGTGGGCCGGCTTCTCCCCGACGGGTGGGGCGAGCGCCACCACCTCCTCCAGGAAGTCGTGGTAGACCCCCAGCATGGTCAGGGCGAACGCCCGCGCCTCCGCCCCGCTGGCGTGGGCGGTGTGCCCCTCCTGCCAGAGGAACTCGGTGGTGCGCAGGAAGGCCCGGGGGCGCTTCTCCCAGCGCACCACGTTGGCCCACTGGTTCAGCAGCATGGGCAGATCGCGGTGGCTGCGAATCCAGCGGCGCAGCGTCGCCCAGATCATCGTCTCCGACGTCGGGCGCACCGCCAGGGGCTCCTCCAGCTCCTCCCCGCCGCCGTGGGTGACCACCGCCAGCTCGGGGGAGAAGCCCTCCACGTGCTCCGCCTCTTTGGCGATGTAGCTCATGGGGATGAACAGGGGGAAGTAGGCGTTCTGCACGCCCTGCCCCTTGAAGCGGGCGTCCAGCTCCCGCTGGAACGTCTCCCAGATCAGGTAGCCGCCGGGGCGCAGGATCCAGCACCCCCGCACCGGCGCCTGATCGAGCAGCTCGGCCGCCGCCACGATGTCCTGGTACCACTGCGGGAAGTCGGTCGCCCGCGGCGTGATCGGCCCGTCGGCCGCGTGTCCTTGCTGCTCAGCCATGGTGAGGCGAGTATACCGGCGCCCCCGGGAGGGCCACTTCCGGGCCCGCCGGAAGCGCGGCGCCGTCTCCGGGGGCGAGACGGGCGGCCGGCTAGCGGTTGGCCGTCTCGCAGTCGCAGGGTTGCCCGGCGCCGAGCCCGGGGTTGGCCGTGGACACCGCGCTCACCGTGGCCCGGAAGCGGGCCTCAGCCTGGGCCGTCGCCTGCTCCGGCCCGCCGCCGATGGCGGCGCGGTCGGTGCGCACCGACACGCCGCAGGCGGCGACGCCGAGCGCCAGCACCGCCACCACTACCGTCCGCCTGGCGCGCATCCTCGCCTCCTGACCGCCGTCGCCCGCCGCCCGATTCGCCGCTGGTTCGCCCGCTCGAGGATCGGTCTGCCCCTGCCTACGCGCCACCGGGGGGCGCGGATGTGGCGCCCCCCGGCGCCCCCGCGGCGGCGGACGGGCCGATCCCGGCCAGGGCCGTCCGGGCGAGGGTGGTCAGGGCGACGTCGTCCATCGGCGGGTGGTGCAGCCCCGCCCTGACGTCCCGATAGTAGCGCTGCAGGGGGTGGGCGCGCGCCAGGGCGGCCCCGCCGACGACCCGCATCGCCCGGTCCGTCACCTCCACCGCCCGGTTGGTCACCAGGTACTTCGCGGCGCCCAGCAGGGGGAGCAGATCGTCCCGGCGCCAGGGGGCCTCGATCCAGGCCTCGGCCACGCCGAAGAGCAGGGCCCGGGATTCCGCCAGGGCGACCTCGATCTCGCCCAGCAGCCGCTGCACCGCCGGCAGCTCGCCGATGGCCGCGCCCCCCAGAGGCTGCGGCCGGCGGTCGGCGGCGTAGCGCACGGCGGCGTCCCGCGCCGCCGAGGCGACGCCGAGGTAGACGGCGGGGATCAGGGCGGCCCACCCCGGTCCCTCCGGGGGCGTTCCGTTGCGCCCGGCCGCCGGGGGCGCGGCCCCGGCGGGCGCCGCCGGCGCGGACGGCTCGACCGGGGGCCCCTCGGGAGCCGGCGAGGCCGCCGG
The DNA here is from genome assembly GCA_035537855.1 of Chloroflexota bacterium. GTDB lineage: Bacteria > Chloroflexota > UBA11872 > UBA12225 > UBA12225 > DATLLM01. Next base: position 3,360 of record DATLLM010000563.1, read on the forward strand.
CGGGGCGTAGGGGCGCCGCGAGAGCAGCGCCGCGGCGGGGACGCGGGCCCCCTCGAGCACCAGGTCGTGACTCCCCGAGGCCCGCATCCCGACGGTGTCCCAGGTCTCCTCGACGCGCATCCCGGGGAGGCCCCGCTCGAGCAGGAACTGCCCCGCCGCCGGCCCTTCCGGGGCGTCGATGGTGGCCGAGAGCAGGATGTAGCGCAGGGCCGGGGCCATCGTGGTGTACGTCTTGCGCCCGGTGATGACGAACGCCTCGGGGCCTTCCGGCACGGCCGTCGTCGCCGGGCGGCCCCCCCGGCTGGGGCTGCCCGCCTCCGGCTCCGAGGCGGCCGAGTTGATCAGGGCCCCTTCCCGGATCACGGCCTGCGCCACCCGGGCGTAGCGCTCGCCCGTCCACCCGCCGGCCTCGGCGCCGCCGCCGGCGAGCAGGGCCCGGCCGAGCCGCCCCAGGATGGAGAGGTGCATCGCGGCGCCGAGCGCGGTCGAGGCGTCGCCCCGGGCGAGGCGCTCCTGGGCCAGGGTCAGCTCCAGGATGGAGGCCCCGGCGCCGCCGAACTCCTGGGGGATGGAGAGGGCCAGGTAACCGCTGGCGTGCAGGTCGGCGAAGTTCTCGTGGGGGAAGCTGCCCTCACGGTCGTGGCGCGGGGCGCGGGCGGCGAACCGGGCGGCGAGGTCGCCGGCCAGCGCCACCAGCTCCTCCTGCCGCCGTGTCTTGGGCCACCACATGCCGCGTGCAGGGATTATAGTTGCGCCCTTCGCGCCGGAGTGGGGCGACGCCCGGGCTGCGCCGGGACTCCCGGGCTCCGGGACTTTGGGGGAGGCCCGCCGATGGCAGAGAAGATCGCATCCGTCGACGTCCAGGTGCTGCGCGACGTCCCGACGCCCCGGGAGCTGCGCTTCGCCTGGTCGCCGGGGAGCGTCACCCGCTCCTCGAGCATCGTCCTGATCCGCATCCGCAGCGCGAGCGGCCTGGAAGGGATCGGCAGCGGCGGCTCGCCGGACGCCACCCGCGCCGTCGGGCAGCAGCTGATCGGCCAGGACCCCTTCGACACCGAGCGCCACGCCCGCCTGCTGCGCCGCAGCGGCAACGCCTGGGGGGTGGAGGTGGCGCTCTGGGACCTGATCGGCAAGATCTGCGGCCAGCCCATCTACAAGCTCTGGGGCGGCTACACCGACCGGATCAAGGGCTACGCCTCGACGGTTGAGGTGGGCACGCCGCAGCAGCGGGCGGAGGACGCCCTGGGGTTCTACGCCGAGGGCTTCCGGGCCATCAAGCTGCGCCTGCACAACGACACCCTGGAGGAGGACATCGCCCTCGCCCGGGCGGTGAAGGACGCCGTCGGCGACCGCATGGAGCTGATGGCCGACGGCAACCAGGCCCAGACGGCGGTGACCCCCTCGGCCCAGCCGGGGGTCATCTGGGACCAGCGCCGCGCCCTGTACACGGCCCGGGCGCTGGAGGAGCTGGGCTTCGTCTGGCTCGAGGAGCCCCTCTCCCGCTACGACTTCGACGGGCTGGCCCGGCTCAACGCCGCCACCGGGATGGCCATCGCCGGGGGGGAGAACAACCGCTACCTCCACGAGTTCCACTGGATGCTGGAGCGCGGCTGCTACGACATCCTCCAGCCGGACGGGCTCGTCTCCGAGGGGATCGGGCAGCTGCGGAAGGTGGCCGCGCTGGCCGAGGTGCGGGCCAGACTGTGCGTCCCCCACCACGGCGGGGGCGGCATCGGCACCTTCGCCCACCTCCACTTCTCGGCCAGCGTGCCCAACTCCCCCTGGGTCGAGCTGATGCGCGACCGCCCGGGCGAGTTCCCCTGGCCGGCGCAGCACGTGCCCAGCCGCCCGATCATGGTCGGAGCGGACGGGAACGTCGCGCTGCCCGAGGGGCCGGGGCTGGGGATCGAGCTGGACGAGGCGTTCGTGCGGCGCTACGCCGCCTGACCTTGACCTTGCCCCTGACCCTAACTCTGACCCTCACCAGCACCCTACCCGACCCCCACCCGGCCCCACTCACCAGATGAGGGGGCCGGGCGGCTACTTCAGGATCTGGCTGCGGTCGCGGCTGTAGCGGGTCATGTCCGGGGGCCCGTCCTCGGGCAGCGAGCGGAAGTACTCCAGGTAGGGGCGGTCGTCCGTGATCACCGGGCCCTCCCCGGCGACGGCGCGCAGCTCCTCGGTCGAGGCGTTGAAGCGGCGCAGGAACTCCTCGGCGGTGGTAACCCCGGCGGGGGTCAGGTCGGAGCGCACCTGCTCGTCCTCGAAGCGCCGCGCCAGGGCGGCGGGGTCGACGGCGATGGGGCTCTTCGAGCCGATCAGCAGGTCGCCGTCCTGCCACAGGGTGACGTAGGGGAAGGCCGCGAGGAAGGTGCGCAGGATCAGCTTGTACTGGTAGTCCGAGAAGGGCGGGAGCCACTGGGTCATCAACCCGTCCTCTTCCAGGGCGGCGGCGCAGAGGCGGTAGTACTCGAGGGAGTAGAGGGTCGCCGCGCCGGCGTCGTTGGGGCGGATGGCGTCGCCGGAGATGACGTGGTACTTGCGCCCCGAGAGCAGGAGGTGGTTGCGGGCGTCGTTCTGCACCAGCTCGACGTTGGGCCGCTCGTAGAAGCGGTGGTTGACGTGGCCGAAGAGGTGCGCCGCCTCGATGACGGCGTCCGAGAGCTCGACGGCGTCCAGGTGCACGCCGTCGTGGATGGCGACGGCCCCCGAGGTGGCGCCGCCGCCGATGCCGACGATCAGGGCCCGCTCGGGGCGGGGGTGGAGCAGCATCGGCCAGTGGCCGAGCAGGCGGTGGAAGGCCACCAGGGGGACCTCGTCGCGGGCCTGCCCGCGGGCGTTGGTGTAGAGGGTGATGAGTCCGTCGGCGGGGTCGCGCACCACGGTGACGGTGCTCTCCAGCCCCTCGCGGTACCAGACCACCTCTTTGCCCGGGAAGCGCGCCGGCTGGAGGCGCTCGTACATGTTCGGGGTGAGCCGCAGGACGCCGAGCAGCACCGCCCCGCCGGCCAGCGTGACGGCCACCTTGGTCAGCAGCCCCACCGCCCCGCCGGGGGCCACCCAGAGGACGAGGCCCCCCGCCAGGACGCTGCCCAGCGAGAGCATGACGAGACTTTGCTGGCTGGCCAGCTGGGGCAGCAGGACGAACCCGGCCAGGGTCGAGCCGGCGATGGCCCCGACCACGTTGGCGGCGTAGAGGGTGCCGATCCGCCGGCTGCCGTCGGCGTCACCCGGCGCCGCCTTCCCCGAGCCGTCTTTCCCGGTGTAGAGCAGGGCGGCGACCGGGAAGGTCATCCCCGAGAGGAACATGGGGGGCACGATGGCGACGAAAGCGGCGAGCAGCATCCAGCCGTCGTCCGCCTTGGTCAGCGGGGCCAGCGCGGGCCAGGCGACGGCCAGCCGCTTGACCACGCCGTCGATGTTGGCCAGCACGCTGATGGACAGGATGGCGAGCACGCCGATGCCCCACTCCAGGGCGGCGAAGACGATCCACCAGTTGATCCGCCGGGACAGCCGGCCCATCAGCGGGGTGACCACGTAGCTGCCGGCGGCGATGCCGAACAGCACCGTGGCCAGCATCACGGTGAAGGCGTAGGTGCTGTTGTCGAATGCGAACAGGGAGAGCAAGCGGAACCAGATCACCTCGTAGGCCAGGGCGCAGAAGCCGGAGAGGCCGAACGCCAGCAGCACGGCGTCGCGCCGCCCCGGGCGGGGGAGGCGCCACCCCGCCGGGCGGGCGCGCGGGCCGGCCAGGGGCAGCAGCCCGGCCGTGGC
>DATLLM010000564.1:0-2669 GCA_035537855.1 Chloroflexota bacterium
GAATCCGGCCCCGCACCACGGCGTCGGCCAGGCGGCAGCAGCGCACGGTGGCGCGCACGTCGTGCACCCGCACGGCGGCCGCCCCGCCGGCGACGGCCAGGGCGACCGCGGCCAGCGTCCCCTCCAGGCGCTCCGCCACCGGCAGGTCCAGAACGCGCCCGATGAAGCCCTTGCGCGACGGCCCGACGAGCAGGGGCAGCCCGGCGAGTCCCGGGTGGCGTCCCAGGAGCGCCAGGTGGCGTAGCAGGGCCAGGCTCTGCGCCGTCGTCTTGCCGAAGCCCAGCCCGGGGTCGACGACGATGCGCCCGGGAGCGATCCCGGCCCGCCGCGCCGCCGCCACCCGCGCGCTCAGGTGGGCGCCGACGGCGGCCACGATGTCCTCACCCGGCGGCACGCGCGGCGCCTGCCAGGTGGGCGCCACTCCCGGCGCGGTCAGCCGGTTGTCCATCAAGACCACCGTCGCCCCGGCCCGGCGCACGGCGCCGGCCAGCAGCGGGTCGGCGGCCAGGGCGCTGACGTCGTTGATCACCGCCGCCCCGGCGGCGAGGGCCTCCCGGGCGACGGCCGCCGAGGTGGTGTCCACCGAGAGGGGCAGGGCGGTGCGGGCCGCCAGGGCGCTCACCACCGGCAGGACGCGCCGGCGCTCCTCGTCCGGGTCGACGGGCGCCGCCCCCGGCCGGGTGGAGGCGCCGCCGACGTCCAGCAGGTCGGCGCCCTCGTCCGCCAGGCGCAGCCCGAGCGCGACGGCGGCGGCCGCGTCCGGCAGGCCGTCCCCGGAGAACGAATCCGGCGAGGCGTTGACGATGCCCACGACGCAGGTGCGCCGCCCCCAGGGGAAGGGGGCGCCCGCCGGCGGCCCCTCGTGCGCGGTCACCCCGCCAGTGTGCCCGAGCGAGCGCGGCGGCGGCGAGGGCGGTGCTGCGGAGGTCCGCGCCGCCGCTCAGGCCGGCGCAGGGGCCGGGGCCCCGGCCGCGGCCCCCGCCGGTCCCCGGCGGGCGACGTCGGCGCGGAAGGCGTCGACCGCGTCCCGGTCGGTGACGTAGAAGCGGTCGGCGCCGATCTTCTCCACCAGGCCGTACCGCTCCAGCAGGTCGGGCAGGGGTGCCACCGCCCGGGCGACGGCGAAGACGAGGCCGTGGGCGCGCAGCGACTCGATCGCGTTCTCCATGGCCTCGGCGCCGGTGCTGTCCAGATCGGTGATGGCGGCCGCGTCCAGCACCACCCACCGCAGGGGCGCCCCGTCCGGGGCGTCCGGGGGGCGCTCCGCGAGGGCCTGCAGCTGGTCCTGAAACGACATGGCGTTGCCGAAGAAGAGGGGCCCGCCGAAGCGGAAGACGGCCAGCCCCGGCTCGGTCAGCGTCTCGTCGCCGCCCCGGCTGAGGACGTAGCCGCGGCCCCCGGGCAGGCGGGAGGCGAGGCCCGTCTGCGGGTTGGCCACCCGGCGCACCAGGTCGACGGCGGAGAGCAGGAAGGCGATGATCACCGCCTGCAACGACCCCAGCACGAGCACGCTCAGCAGGCAGACGATGGCGATCCAGAACTCGTCCCGGGCCACCCGGTAGAGGACGCGCAGCTCGCCGACCTCGATCAGGCTGAGCACGGCGTTGGCCACGATCCCGGCCAGGGCGGCGTTGGGCAGCAGGGCCAGCAGGCCGGAGAAGAAGAGCAGCACGACGGCGACGACGGCGGCGCCCACCAGGCTGGGAACCTGGCTGCGGGCGCCGACCCCGTCAAGGGCGGCCGTGCGCGACGCGCTCGACCCCAGGACGAAGCCCCCGGTCAGACCGGCGACGGCGTTGCCCGCGCCGAACGCCAGCAGCTCCTGGTCGGCGTCGATCCCGTCGCCGTACTTCTGGGCGTAGCGCCGCCCGACGAGCAGCCCGTCGGCGAGGGTGACGCCGCAGATGGCCAGGGCGCCGGGGAAGAGGGCCAGCCACTGCCCGAGGGAGATGTGCGGGATGGTCGGCACCGGCAGGCCGGAGGGCACCTCGCCGAGGACGCTGACCCCCAGCTTGTCCAGCTCGAAGAGGGCGACGACGGCGGTGGACAGGATCAGGGCGATCAGGGCCCCGGGGAGGCGGGGGGCGTAGCGCTTGAACAGCCGGATGGCGACGATCGTGCCCACGCCGATGGCCAGGGAGTAGTAGTTGGTGCGGGAGAGGGAGCCCAGCAGGGCGAGCAGCTCCCGGAAGTAGCCCTCGGCGTCGATCTCCACGCCGAGGATCTTCTTCAGCTGGCTGGTGAAGACCTCGATCCCCAGCCCGCTGATGAAGCCCACCATCACCGCCCTGGAGAGGAAGTTGGCCAGGAAGCCCAGCCGGAACCACCAGAAGGCGAAGAAGACCAGCGCGCAGACGATGGCCTGGGCGTAGGCCAGCTGCACGTAGACCGGATCGCCCGGCACCGCCAGCGACGCCAGCAGCGACGCGATCAGGGCGGCCACCGGCGCGTCCGGCCCGGCCACCAGGTGGCGGGAGGAGCTGAGCAGGGCGAAGACCACCATGGGGAAGATGGCGGTGTAGAGCCCGACGATGGGGGGCAGCCCGGCCACCTGGGCGTAGCCGATGTTCAGGGGGATCATCAGCGCCGCCAGGGTCACCCCGGCGAGCACCTCCTGGGGCAGCTGGGCCCGGGTGACGCCGCGCAGCCCCCTGAAGAGCTCGACGCGC
>DATLLM010000565.1:0-5857 GCA_035537855.1 Chloroflexota bacterium
GGTCACCACCAAGCGCACCCGCGTCGCCCGGGCCGTGCTCGACGCCTGCGACGTCGCCGCCTACTTCGACGCCGTCGTCGGCGCGGACGCCGCCCCGCGCCCCAAACCGGACCCCGCTCCGGCCCACGTCGCCCTCGCCCGCCTGGGCATAGCCCCGGGAGCGGCGACCGTCGTCGGGGACACCGAGTTCGACGTCGGCATGGCCCTCGCCGCCGGCTGCCGCGTCGTCGGCGCCGGGTGGGGCTATCGCCCGCCGCCGGCCCTGTACGCTGCCGGGGCGGGCGTCGTCGCCGGCAGTCCGGCCGACCTGCTGCCGCTGCTGCTCCCCTCTCGGTAGTCTGACAGGAGGAACACCATGATCACCCGGCGGGCGCTCGGAACGCGCCTTCAGCGCATCGGCCTGACCGGCGGCGGCGCCCTGGCCCTGGCCCTGAACGCCTGCGCCCCGGGGTCGGGCCCCGGCGGCGCCGCGGACGGCGCCGCCGGGCCGGCCGGGAACCCGGCCCGGCCGGTCACCGTCACCGCCTGGCACGCCTGGGACGGGCCGCGCGAGCCGCTGATGAAGACCATCTTCGAGCGCCTCAAAGCCCAGTACCCCAACATCACCGTCGAGCAGTCCATCGTCCAGCTCTGGCAGCAGGCCAACGTGGAGAAGCTGGGCGCCGCCGTCGCCGCCGGCTCGGCGCCGGACGTGATCATGCTCTACGACATCTACGTGCTCCAGTTCGGCCCCGAGGCGAAGGCCCTGCAGGCGCTCGACCCCTGGGTCAGGCGGGACAAGCTGTCGCTCAAAGAGGTCTTCTACGACACGGACGTCGAGGCCCTCCAGGCGGACGGCAAGACCTGGCTGCTGCCCCACACCCTGCCCACCACCGGCGTCAACGTGGCCTTCAACAAGGAGATGACCGAGCGCGCCGGCCTCGACCTGGACAAGAATCCCCCCCAGTCCTGGGACGAGCTGGTGCAGGCGGCCACCCGGCTGACCGTGCGCGACGGCAGCGGCCTCTCGCAGCTGGGCGCCGACCTGTCGCCCAGCCCCGGCATGTTCGACGTCTACCTGGGCACCGTCAAGAGCGCCACCTTCTCGCCGGACGGGAAGAAGGTCACCTTCAACGAGCCCAAGGCGATCGAGACCATGGAGTGGCTGGTCAACGCCCGGCAGGCGTTCGGCGGTCGGGCGGCCGTCAGCGCCGTCCAGCAGGCGGCGCAGGGCAAGGACCTGTTCACCGAGGTGCGCAAGCTGGCCCTGGGCCACGCCAACTACGCCCTCTACTTCTCCTGGCCCCAGACCGTCCCCGACCTCAAGTGGGGGACCTTCCCGGTGATGCCCCAGCAGAGAGGCGCCGCCATGGCGCTGCCCCACCGCCTGGCCTGGGGCTGGGGCACCATGTCCAGCGCCAGGGACAAGGACGCCGCCTGGCTGCTGGTCAAGAAGATGACCGCGGACGAGGACGGCGGTGGCTACCTGCAGGTCACCCAGGGGCGCCCCTCGCCCATCCGCAAGATCAACGAGAGCGGGGAGTTCAAGGCCCAGAACCCCTACTGGCCGACGGTGGTCAAGACGGTCGAGCAGCGCTGGAAGCGCCCGGCCTCGTTCATCCCCCCGGACGCCACCAAGGCCCTCTCGGACGCCATCACCCGCATCTCGGACGAGCAGGTGGCCCCCAGGGCCGGGCTGACCGAGGCCGCCCCCCAGGTGCAGGCCATCCTCGACCAGTACTGGGCCGGCAGGGGCCGCTGAGCGGGCCCCGCTGAGGCGGGCCAGGGGGCAGGGGGCGCAACCCCGGGATCGGGCCCCGGCGGCAGCGGCGGCACCGGCGGCACCGGCGGCAGCAACAGCAGCGACAACAACAACAACAACAACAACAGCAACAGCAACAGCAACAGCCAGAAGGCCAGGAGAGAGGAGAGGCGCATGCGCGGACGGGGCGTGGTGTTCACCGCACCGGAGCGGGCCGAGCTGGAGGACGTCGAGGTCGACCCGGCCGACCTGCGTCCGGGACAGGCCCTGGTGCGGTCGCAGTTCTCGGTGATCAGCGCCGGAACCGAGGGCTCGTTCTACACCAACCTGATGGCCGACGTGCCGGCGGTCTACCGCTCGCGTCCGGTGATCTACCCCGCCCGCACCGGCTACGGGCACCTGGGCGTGGTCGAGGCCGTTGGGCCGGACCTGCCCCACCTGCGGCCCGGCCAGCGGGTGCTCAGCTTCTCCCGCCACGCCTCGATCGTGCGCTGCGACGCCCGGCGCTTCGCCCTCCCCGTTCCCGAAGACGCGGACGGCCGGCGGGTGGTCTTCACCCGCATGGCCGGGGTGGCCATCACCGCCCTGCGGGTCAGCTCGGCCAGCGCGGGGGACACCGTGGCCGTCATCGGCCTGGGCCTGGTGGGCAACCTGGCGGCGCAGCTCTTCCAGATCGCCGGCTGCCGCGTGATCGGCTTCGACCTCTCCCCGCGCCGGCTCGAGCTGGCCCGCGCCTGCGGCGTGACCAACGTGCACAACGCCGCCGACGTCGACCCGGTCGAGGTGACCCGCTCCTGGGCCGGCGCCGCCGACGACCGCGGTGGCGCCCGGATCGTCGTCGAGGCCATCGGCCACAGCCAGCTGGTGGCCCAGGCGGTGGAGATGGCCGGGCGCCACGGCGAGGTCGTCCTCCTGGGCAGCCCGAGGGCCCCCTACACCGCGGACCTGACTCCCATGCTGGGGCGCACCCACCTGCTGGCGATCAAGCTCATCGGGGCCCTGGAGTGGACCTTCCCCATCCCGGAGGCGACGGAGCGGGCGCGCCACACCATCACCGCCAACTACCGCCAGATCCTGGACTGGATCCTGGAGGAGCGCCTGATCGTCGACCCCCTGCGCACCCACGTCCTGCCGCCCGAGCGCTGCCAGGAAGCCTACTACGGCCTGACCCACCACAAGGACGACTTCCTCGGCGTCGTCTTCGACTGGTCCTCCGAGCCCGTCGGGACCTCCGGGTAGACGAACCTCGCCGCTGCGCGGGCGGCGACGGCCGAATCGGTCCGGACGGCCCGAGGAGCACGCTCTTGCGCGGGCAGGGCTGCCGGACGAATTGGGACGGGCGCCGCCCGAGGAGCACGCTCTTGCGCGGGCAGGACTGCCGGACGGCCGCCGGCCCGCCGCGCACGGCCTCTCCCCCGACGCCCAGGGATGGAGAGGCACCAGCCGCCGCTCTGGCCTGACTCTCCCCGGGACGCCCGCCGGCAGCGCCGGGGCCGCGGGCCCGGGACTCGCGGGCGGCGTCTCCGATGCCGTGCGCGGCGATACGCCTGCCGGCCAATGCCCCTGCCCGCGCAAAAGCGTGCTCCTCGGGCGGCGCCCGTCCCGCTCCTGCTCCCTTTCCCTTTCTTGCTCCCTTTCCCTTTCCTGATCCTGTTCCCTAGCGTGCGCGGTACGAGCGCATCAGGGGCGTGACCGAGATCCCGTGCACGACGACCGAGACGGCCACGGTGAACAGCACGATCCCGGACAGGGTGCGGGCCAGCTCCTCGGGGAGTCCGTGCTCGATCGCGTAGGTCAGGTAGTAGACCGACCCGACGCCCCGGATGCCGAACCAGGCGGTGAGGCGCCGCTGCGGCGGAGAGAGGCCGGAGCCGAGCAGGCCCAGGGTGACGGCCAGGGGCCGCAGCACGAGCAGCAGCAGGGCGACGAAGACCGCCGTCTGCCAGGTCAGCGTCTGGAGGGACAGCATCGCCCCCAGCAGGGTGACCACCACCACCTCCCCGATCCGCTCCAGCTGCTCGTTGAAGCCCAGCACCGCCTGGGCCATGTAGGCCGGCGCCCGCTCCGGGTCGGTCGCCACCGCCTCCTCCGCCTCGCCGGCGGCGGCCGCGGTCACCGTCGGGTCGGTCTCGCCGGCCAGCTCGGTGTGCTGGCGCTCGATGCGCCGCAGGGCGAGCCCGGCGGCGAAGACGGCCAGGAAGCCGTAGGCGTGCACCAGCAGGGCGACGCCGTAGGCCAGGGCGATCAGCCCGAGGGCCAGGAAGTCGTCCAGCCCGACCGCCTCGCGGTGCTCGCGGCGCAGGTAGAGCACCAGGCGCCCCACCGCCGTCCCCAGCAGGCCCCCGACGGCCAGCCCGGCGGGGACGGCCCAGAGCACGTCCCGGCCGAGCCACAGCGCCCCGCCCGTTCCCAGGTCGTGCAGGCCCAGCAGACCGAGCGCGAGCATGACGAACGGGAAGGCCGTCCCGTCGTTCAGCCCGGCCTCGCCGGTCAGGCTGAACCGCAGCCGGTCGCGGTCGGTCGGGTCGTCCACCTGCACCTCGGAGGCCAGCACCGGGTCGGTCGGGGCCAGGATCGCTCCCAGCAGCAGGGCGGCGCCCAGCGGCAGCCCGAACAGGCCCCAGCCGGCGACGGCCACCAGCCCGATGGTCAGCACCATGGCCAGCGTCGCCAGGCGCACCGCCGGGCGCCAGATGGGGTTGAGGCGCAGGCGGAAGCGGGCCCCGTCCGGGCGCGCCGCCCGCAGGGGCTGGCGCAGCTTGAGGCCGGCGGTGAAGAGGGAGACGATCACCGCCACCTCGGTGATCCGCTCCAGGACGGCGGCCGACTCGACCGGGTCCGGCTGGATCAGGCGCAGGCCGGCCCCGCCCACGGCGTAGCCGGCCCCCAGGTAGAGCACCGAGGTGGTCAGGGGCAGGCGCCGGAGCACCGAGGTGGCCAGCGCCATGACCACGAACAGGGCGCCGGCCAGGATGAAGATGAGGGTGCCGCTCATCCGCCCGGCGGGCGGGTGTCCTCCCGGCCGGCGCCGAGGCGTCCCTCCACCGTCTCGAACAGGGCGGCCAGGGCGGCGACGGCCTCGTCCGTCGCCGCCGGCAGGGTGATGAAGACGATCCAGCGCCCGGCGTCCTCCATCGCCTGCCACGTCCCCCGCGCCTGCGCCAGCAGGAAGGTGTCGTCGTACGTCCCGGCGGCGACGTCCTGGTGGCGCGCGGCGACCAGGCGCAGACTGACCAGCTCGGGCGGGCCGTCCGTCTCCCCCTGCTCGGTCGAGTGGTAGTCGCTCGGCCCGGTGCGCAGCTTGGCCGGGATGCCGAGGGCCCCGTTGGCCAGCCCCGCCCGGACGCCGGCGAAGACGTCCCGCAGCGCCGGAGTCAGCTCCCCGTTCCAGGTGACGTCCAGGTAGCGCAGGCTCCCCCGCCGGCGGGCGGCGTCGAGCACGGCGACGAGCGCCCCGGCGGCGTCGCCCCCGGCGTCGAGAGCCGCCCCGTCCGCCAGGCCGCGGCGCACGACGGTGGAGTAGTCGACGGTCAGCCCGCCCGGGGCGGCCACCCGCCCGGAGTCGCCGGCGCTCAGCGGCACCGGCGCGCCGGCCTCGCGCAGGTCGCGGGCGTACTTCTTGTAGGCCTCAACCGCCGGCTGCCCGGCGTAGACGATGTCCTGCAGGTACCCGTAGCCGGCCACGGTCTTCTTGAAGCCCAGGAACAGCCCGGCCAGCTCGCCCACCCCGGCGAGCGATCCCGGCAGGCCGCCCGCCCCCGGGGCGGCCGGGACGCGCAGGGTCAGCGCCGGCAGCCCCGGCGGCCCGTCCGGCGGCGCCCCGCGCCCCTCGACGGCGATGCGCAGCACGGCGCAGTCCGCCCCCAGCCGGGCGGCGGGCGACTGGTCGTAGAAGATCAGGAAGCCCGCGCCCGCCTTGCCCAGGCTCTCCTCGACCAGCTGCTCCAGCCAGGGGGCGAACCCCTCCCACCCCGGCGGCAGGGTGACCAGCAGCTTCGGCGCGCCGGCGTCCGCCCCCGCGCGCAGCGCGAGCCAGGCGGCGAGCCGCAGGAAGGGGTCGTTGCGGGTCAGGTCGCGCCGCGCCACGTCGTCCAGGCGGTGGGACAGCCCGTAGAG
>DATLLM010000566.1:0-7971 GCA_035537855.1 Chloroflexota bacterium
GTGGTCATCCCCCGCCCGAGGCCGGTCGTGGTGCTGCCGGCGGCCGGGAGGGAGTCGAGCGCTTCGTGCAGGGCGGCCACCAGCTCGGCCGGGGTCTGGTAGCGGTCGGCCGGGGACTTGGCCAGGCAGCGGCTGAGCAGCGTGTGCACCGCCGGCGGCAGATCGGCGGGGACCGGCGCCGGGACGGTGGCGTGCTGGTGCAGCACGGCCAGCGGCGTCGGGCCGTTGAAAGGGACGTGCCCCTCGATCAGGGCGAACAGGATGACGCCGAGCGAGTAGATGTCCGAGCGGACGTCGCCGCCGCCGGCGGCCTGCTCCGGCGCGCAGTAGTGCGGCGTGCCGACGAAGCTGCCGGTGACGGTCAGCTCGGCCAGGCCCTCGGCGTGGGCGATGCCGAAGTCCAGCACCTTCACCTGCCCCTCGGTGAGGATGATGTTCTGCGGCTTGAGGTCGCGGTGCACGATTCCCAGGGCGTTGGCCGCCTCCAGGGCGCGGGCGACCTCGAGCGTGATCCCCAGGGCCTCGCTCAGGGACAACCGCCCCTGGCGCTGCAGCCGGTCCTGGAGCGTCTCGCCGTTGACGTACTCCAGCACGAGAAAGGGCGTGCCGGCGTGCTCGCCGAGGTCGAGCACCCGCACCACGCGTGGCGACGTCAGCGAGGCGGCGAGGAGCGCCTCCCGGCGCAGGCGCTCGCGGTGCACCGGATCGCTCATCAAGGTGGGGTGGGGCAGCTTGACGGCCACCGGCCCCCCGGTGCGCAGGTCCGTGGCGCGGTAGACCGTGCCCGTGCCTCCGGAGCTGAGCACCGGCCCCAGGAGGTAGCGATCGGCCAGGATGCTCGAGCCGGACGAGGCATCCGGTGTGGTCATGCCGCTGGTAGTGTACGGGGACTCCGGGGGCACCGAACCAGCGCCCGTGCCTGAACGGAGGGATCACCGATGGACGAGCGACAGGCGGCCGCCAGCACACCCGCCGGCGGCCGCCTCCCCACGCCGCACGAGGCCGAGTCCCTGCTCCGGGCGGCCGCCCGGCGGAACCCCGGTCCGTGGGTCGACCACGTGCGCGTCGCCGCCGGCGCCGCCCGGGCGCTGGCCGCACGCATCCCGGGGATGGACCCGGAGGCCGCCGCCGTTCTGGGGCTGCTGCACGACGTCGGCCGGGGCAGCGGGGGGCCCGGCGTGGCGGACGTGCGCCACATCCTCGACGGCTACACCCTGCTGCGGGACGCCGGCTTCGACGGCGCCGCCCGGGTCTGCCTGACGCACTCCTTCCCGATCAAGGACGTGGACGCCTTCGCCAGCGCCTGGGACTGCCCGCCGCCGGAGAAGCGCTTCGTCCAGGAGTACCTGGACGGGCTGGAGTACGACGACTACGACCGCCTGATCCAGCTCTGCGACGCCCTCTCCCTGCCCGGCGGCCCGTGCCTGCTGGAGAAGCGCCTGGTGGACGTGGCCCTGCGCCACGGGATCAACGCCCTCACCCTGGCCAAGTGGCGGGCCTACGTCGAGCTGCGGCGGGACGTCGAGGCCCGCGCCGGGGTGTCCGTCTACCGGCTCCTCCCCGGCGTGGTGGAGACCACTTTCGGCTTCGACACGCCGGGGGCCGCCCCCCGGGGCGGGTCAGCGGCCCCCTGACTGGTAACCTGCCGGACGGCGGCCGGCGGCCGGCGGGCGCCGGAGAGGGGGCACGAACGTGCGGGTACTGGTCACGGGGGTCACCGGGCAGGTGGGCTGCCGCCTGCTGCGCCAGCTGCTGGCCCGGAACCACGAGGTGCGGGGGACGGTCTGGGGGGCGGCGCCGCCGGCGGAGCTGGAGCGGGTGGCCGGCCTCGACCTCGATCTGCGCAGCGGCGACCTGAGCGATCTGGACTTCGTCCGCCAGGCCGTGGCCGGGGTCGACGCGGTGGTGCACACCGCCAACCTGGTCGGGCCTTACTTCGAGAACAATGTGCAGACCACCTTGCAGGTCGCCCGGGCCTGCGGCGAGCGGGCCGATTCCCTCGACCGGATGGTCTACGTCAGCTCCTCCGGGGTCTTCCCCAACGATTCGCACGTCCTCGCCCCCCTCTACCACCCGGTCGACGAGTCCCACCCCAAGCGGGCGACGAGCGAGTACAACCTCTCCAAGCTGATCGGCGAGCAGATCACCGAGATGACCGCCTTGAGCAAGGGGCTGCGCTACGCCATCCTGCGCCCGAGTCACGTCCTCTCCGGGGACAAGCTGCTCGGCCAGTTCACCGTCGGGCGGGTGGTCGGCCTGCTGAAGACGGGGCAGCAGAATCCCGGCAGCGAGCTGCATATGGCCGACGGCACGGAGCTGTGGCACGACGTCGAGGCGCGCGCCGAGGACGCGGCGCAGCCCTGCGCCGTCACCGACCTGGACGGGCGGCCCTGGTACTACCAGCCGAACGACGCCCGGGACGTGGCCCAGGCGCTGGTCTGCGCCGTCGAGCGCCCCGAAGCCATCGGCGGGGCCTTCAACCTTGGCGCGCCCGAGCCGTTCCCCGTCCCGGACGGGGCCAGGGCGCTGGCCGAGCGCAGCGGCCGGGCGCCGCTGGAGATCAAGCTCCCGGTGCGCTGGCGCTACGACCACGCCTGGGCCCTGGCCGGGGAGCGCATCGGCTACCGCCCGCGGGGCGGCCTGCAGGCGATGATGGACTCGGCCTGGGCGGTGCGCCAGGGGGGCGGCCCGGACTACGTCTGGCCGGACGACTGACGACGAGGCCTACCCCCGGGTGCGGTGCGCGTCCCCCTCACGACGACGGGGCTGCCGGTTCCGTCGTGGGGGCACCGTTGGGGAGACCGAAGCGGCGCCAGATGCGCCGGGCGTTGCCGCCGAAGACGTCGCGCAGGGTGGCCGCCGGCAGCCGGGCGTAGGCCACCCGCCCGATCTGCGGCCGGGGGTCGATGAACGGGATGTCCGTCCCGAACAGGATGCGGTCCGCCCCGGCGCCGGCCACCATCGCTTCCAGCAGGCCGCGCCAGAGCACGGAGCCGCAGACGTCGAGGTAGACGTTCGGGTGGGCGGCGCAGACCTCGTAGTAGGGCGCCAGCGCGAGCGGCGACGTGGCGGCGTGGGCCATCTGCAGGGTGCAGGTGGGGTAGGCCGCCGCCAGGGCCGCCAGCGCGGGGGCGGAGGGGAAGGAGTGGCTGAGGACGTGCAGGCCGAGCCGCGCGGCCACCTCCCACACCGGCCGGTAGCCGGGGCCGTCCGCCGGGTGCTCGTGCGTCCCGGTGTGGAACTTGACCAGCCGCCAGCCCTGATCGTAGTAGCGGCGCACCTCGTCCGCCGAGGCCGCCGGCTCGTGGGGGTTGACGGTGACGTAGCCGCGGAAGCGGTCGGGGTGGTCGCGCACGGCGGCGGCGACGAGCGCGTTGCCCAGGCGGAAGTCCGGCCCGATCGACGCGTCGGCCGTGATCCAGGCCTCGTGCAGGCCGCAGGCGTCCATCGTGCGCAGCATGCCGTCCGCGTAGGGGCGGGCGATGCGGAAGTTGTACCAGGGCCCGATGTGGGCGTGGGCGTCCACCAGGGAGACGCCGGCGAGCTCGGGCCGGCCGGCGAGCACGGCCTCCCAGACGCCGCCGGGCACCGTCCCGGCGCTCACCGCGCCGCTCCTTCCGGGAGCGCCGGGGCCGCCGGGGCCGCCGGGGCCGGGGCGACGACGACGTTGCCGAGCAGCCGGCGCAAGTTGTCCCCCGCCATGGCCCGGCGGGCGGCCGCGTCCACCTCGCAGCGGGCGAGCATCACCACCGGCCCCCCGGCGTCGAAGAAGGGCAGGCCGGTGCCGAAGAGCAGGCGGTGCGGGCCGAAGCGCTCGACCGCCTCCTCCAGGCTGCGGTGCCCCTGGAAGAGCGAGAGCTCTACGTGCAGGTTGGCGTGTCGCTCCCAGAGGGCGTAGAGGAAGCGCTCCTGGCGGTAGTTGACCCGGGTGACGACGACCGGGAGGTCGGGATAGCGCTCGCACAGGCCGTGGATGGCCTCCCAGTCCGTCTCGACCAGGTCGACGGTGAGGGGCACCCGGCGCCGCTCGAGGGCCTCGAGCAACGGCCCGCTGCACCAGGGCGCGAGGCTGAAGTTGTGGCTGCGGGGGTAGAGGCGGACGGCGCGCACCCCGGCGGCGAGCAGGGCCGGCAGGTGCTCGTCCGGCGGCGGCAGCTCCGCCGTCGCCGGGGGCAGCAGCGTGGCGCAGGGGACGAGCCGGTCAGAGGCGCAGGCGGCGAGCAGCAGGTCGTTGCCGACCGCCGGATCGTAGTCCCGGGCGACGCCGTGGTGCACGAGCGCGCCGGCGACGCCGGCGGCGTCCAGCTCGGCCAGCAGCCCGGCCTCGTCCAGCGGGCCGGCCGGCGGGGGCACCGTCCAGCGCCCGACGGCGGCGTGGCAGTCCATCGCCTGGAGCGACCGCCACTCCGGGGGGAGATCGTCTGTGCGGGCCAACGGCACCCCTCCGGCCCCTCGGACGAGGGACCCAACTGCAGTGCTCCCCCGGCGGAATCTGCGGCCCGACATCGTGACGGGGACGCGGACCTGACCACGGGGCAGGTTTAGTATGCTTGGCCGCCCTGGCGAGGGGCCAGGGGGCTGCGGAGCAGGAGGGAGAAGGGTATGGCGCAGACGGTGGAGCGCCTGGCACTGGACGGCGGGCCGAAAGCGGTGACGCTGGCCCCGGACGACCGCTGGCAGGTGATCTCGGACGCCGAGGTGGCCGCCGTCGAGGCGGCGATGCGCAGCGGGGACGTCTACGCCCCGACGACGGCGATGGAGGCGGAGTTCGCCGCGTTCGTCGGGACGCGGTACGCCCTCGGCCTGTGCAACGGCACGGCGGCGCTGCACAGCGCCATCTTCGCCTGCGGCGTGGGCGCCGGGGACGAGGTGATCGTCCCCTCGTACACCTGGCACGCCAGCATCACCCCGATCCTGCACTGCGGCGGGACGCCGGTCTTCTGCGAGGTCGATCCGGAGACCTTCACCGCCGACGCGGCGGACATCGCCCGGCGGATCACGGACCGCACCAGAGCGGTGGTGGTGACCCACGTGCTGGGCAACCCGGCGGAGATGGACGCCATCCTGGCGGTCACCCGGCCGCGGGGGATCAAGGTGGTTGAGGACTGCTCGCACGCCCACGGGGCAACCTACGGCGGCAAGCCGGTCGGCGCCCTGGGCGACATCGGCTGCTTCTCCCTCCAGGCGAGCAAGGCGGTCTCCGCGATCGAGGGCGGGATGGCGACCACGGACGACACCGACCTCTACGAGCGGATGGCCATCCTGGGTCGCTACGGCTCCCTGAGCCAGCTGCTGGTGACCGAGCAGTACAAGGAGCTGCACAACATCGGCCTGGGGGTCAAGTACCGGCCGAATCCGCTGGGGATGGCCATGGCCCGGGTGCAGCTGGGGCGCCTCGGCGAGCTGAACGCCCGGCGCAAGGCCTGGTTCGCGCGCCTGGACGCCGCCCTCGGCGAGCTGCCGGGGGTCCTGCCGCAGCAGGTCTACCCGCAGGCGGAGCGGGGCGGGCTGCTGCTCTACGCCGGGCAGATCCGCCCGGACGAGCTGGGGGTGCCGCTCGAGACGTTCCTCGGCGCGCTCCAGGCGGAGGGGGTCCCGCTGACGCCGGGGATCACGCCCTTCGGCTACGGCAAGATGCACGCCGAGCCGGTGCTGAACGACTTCTCGTTCGACGGCCTGGGCGGTCCCTGGGGCTCGCCCGGGGGCGACACGCGCCGGCCGCAGCCGCGGGGCAGCCTGCCGGTGACGGAGGCGCTGGCCCAGCGCGTCTTCTGGCTGTCAACACCGGTCGATCCCCGCCCGGAGTGGGTCGACCAGATCGCCGGGGCCTTCCGCAAGGTGGTGGAGCACGCCCCCGAGCTCGGCCGGCGGTAGGCTCGCCCGCCGCCGGCGGGGCGGCCGCCCTGCGGCCGCAGGGCGGCCGCAGGGCGGCCCCCGGGCGGCGCTCGGGCGGCCGGCCGGCCCCGAGAAGTCCATGTTCACCACTAAATAGTTTGATGGGAGCAACATAATGCGGTAGACTCGACGGGCTGCGCGCGCGGCGCACTCGGCCGCGCGCCCGGCGGAGAAGGAGGCGCAAGCGGCGTGGCAGCGGCTGACGTTGTAGACGTTGAGGGCGTTGTAGAGGAACGCCCGGGAGTCCTGGTCGGGGCTCCGGGTGCGCCGGCGGCGGGCCCGCCCCTCGTGGCAGGGGGCGGACGACCGCAGACCGGGACGATCGAGCCCATCGAGGAGGCGCCGGCGCTCAGCCGGGGCCGCACGATCTCCATCCTGATCGGGGTCCTGCTGGGGATGCTGCTGTCCTCGCTCGACCAGACGATCGTGGGCACGGCGATGCCGCGGGTGGTCGCCGAGCTGAACGGGCTGAGTCACTACGCCTGGGTGTTCACGGCCTACATGCTGGGATCGACCGTGATGGTGCCGATCTACGGCAAGCTCTCGGACATCTACGGGCGGCGCTGGTTCTTCCTGGGAGGCATGGCCCTCTTCCTGTTCGGCTCGGCCCTCTCCGGGCTCTCCCAGAGCATGACCCAGCTGATCCTGTTCCGGGGGGTGCAGGGCCTCGGCGCCGGGGCGATCATGCCCATCGCCATCGCCATCATCGGGGACATCTTCAGCCCGGCCGAGCGCGGGCGCTGGCAGGGCGTGATGATGGCGGTCTTCGGGCTGGCCTCGATCGTCGGCCCGGCCCTCGGGGGCTGGATCACGGACACCTGGGGCTGGCGCTGGGTCTTCTACGTGAACATGCCGGTCGGCGTCGTGGCCATGATCGGCGCCGGGCTGACCCTGCCGAAGCACAGCCAGCACCGCCGGCACACCATCGACTACGCCGGGGCGGCCACCCTGGTCGCGGCGGCGGTGCCCCTGTTGCTGGCCTTCTCGTGGGCCGGGTCGGAGTACCCCTGGGCGTCGCCGCAGGTGATCGGGCTGCTCGTCTTCTCGACGCTGATGGCGGTGACGTTCGTCTTCATCGAGCGCCGCGCGCCGGAGGCGATCATCAGCCCCGCGCTCTTCCGTAACCGCATCTTCACCGTCTCGGTGATGGCCACGTTCCTGGTCAGCGGGGGGATGTTCGGGGCCACCATGTACCTGCCCCTGTTCGCGCAGGGCGTGGTCGGCGTCTCGGCCGCCCAGGCCGGCGCCGCCCTGACTCCGCTGATGCTGGGCTTCATGGTCAGCAGCACCATCGGCGGGCAGATCCTGTCCCGCACCGGGCGCTACAAGTACCTCGCCCTGAGCGGCTTCGTCGTGGCCACGATCGGGATGATCATGCTGTCCCGGATGGACGCCAGCGTCACCACCGGGACGGTGATCCGCAACACGGCGATCACCGGGCTGGGCATCGGGATGATGATGAGCCTGTTCACGATCGTCGTCCAGAACGCCTTCTCCATCGACCGCCTGGGCCAGGTCACGGCCAGCCTGCAGTTCTTCCGCTCCATCGGCGGCACCATCAGCGTCGCCCTGCTGGGCACGGTGATGACCAACAGCTTCCAGAACGCCTTCCTCAGCTCGCTGCCTGAGGCCGTCCGGGCGCTCATCCCGGCCGCGCAGCTGGAGGCGCTGGGCAACCCCCAGATCCTGATCGCGCCGGAGTCCACCTCCAGCATCCAGCAGACCTTCGCCGCCCTCGGCCCGCAGGGTCAGGCGGCCTTCTTGCAGCTGATGGAGGTGATCCGCTCCAGCCTGGCCACCGCGATCACCGGCATCTTCCTGGCCGGCGCCGCCGCCATGGTGATCGGCTTCTGCATCACCCTGTTCCTGCCGGAGATCCCCCTGCGCAAGGGGCGCGCCCGGCACCCGGGCGCCTCCGTACCGGTGGACTGAGCCCCCCGGAGGAGGGCCGCGGTCTAGCTCGGATCGGGCGGCGCGGGGGGAGGCGGGACGAGCGCCAGCCGCTCGGCGACGGCCACGGCGGCGCCGACCCCCTGCACCAGCGCCGCCAGGTCCGCCGGGGAGAGCGCCGTCACC
>DATLLM010000567.1:0-3652 GCA_035537855.1 Chloroflexota bacterium
GGGCACCGCTGTGCGGTGCCCGCCGCCCGCCTTCCCGGCCTGCCCGAAAGGACTAGCGTAGGGTCGTCGTGCCGCTCCCGGAGGTCGAGAGCGGCCGGCGCGCTCAGCGCCGGCCGGGCAGGCCGAACTCCTGGTAGACGCGGATAGCCCGGTCGGCCGTCTCGCGCACCGCCTGCTCCACCGGCTTGCCGGAGAGCACCTCGCCCATCATGTCGGTCGCCACCTGCTGGAAGAGCACGGCGGCGGAGGCGTCCGTGATCGGCCCGCGGTAGGCGTTGCCGGCCACCGGCGGCTCGGCCTGGGAGACCTCCCGGAACTTGAGCGAGACCTGGGGATCGGCCTGGATCTCGGGGGTGCTCCAGAAGGCGTCGTAGGCCGGCACGGCGTAGCCGGAGGAGGTGCGGTAGAGCTGGCGCTGCACCCCTTCGGTCAGCAGGTGCTCGGCCAGCTGCGAGGCGGCGTCGAAGTTCTTCGAGCCGTTCATGAAGTACATGTAGGACTGGGAGGAGGAGGCGATGCGGGCGCCGTAGGGGCCGATCGGGTTGGGCACGTAGGTGGTCGTATCCGCCACCGGGTTCTTGTTGAACCGCGCCGAGGCCAGCAGGGTGCCGGCGTTGGAGGTGATGCCGACGCTGCCGGCGAGGAAGGCCTCGTTGTTGGAGATGTCGTTCCAGGAGCCGACCCCGGGGGGCACGATACCGGCGTTGGCCGGGTTGGCGTAGACCTCACGCAGCCAGGTGACGCCGTCGATCGTCTCCGGCGAGTAGAGGGTGACGTAGGCCCCGGTGTCGTCGGCCAGGGCGCCGCCCCAGGCCTGGATGATGCGCCACATCAGGTACTCGCCGTCGCCGCCGCGGTTGGTGGTCATCCCCCAGCCGTAGAAGTTCTGGTCGGGGCGGGAGATGGCCTTGGCCGCGTCGAGCACGCCGTACCAGGTGTTGAGCGCCCCGGAGTTGACGTCGATGCCCGCCTCGGCCAGCTTGTCCGTGCGCACCCAGTAGCCGTCCGTGCGGTCGAAGAAGGGCACGCCGACCCACTTGTCGTAGATCAGGCCGCTGACCCGGGCGTTGGAGGCCACCCGGCCGTAGCGCTGCACGGCCCGGTTGAGCACCGGCGTGGCGTCCTGGTACAGGTCGTAGACGTACATCAGCCGCTGGTCGAGGCCCTGGTGCACGATGAAGTCCACCGGCTGCCCGGCCGCCTTCTGGGCCTGCAGCTTCTGGTAGATGTCCGTCGCGCCGACGAACCCGGCCAGGTCGCTGTGGTCCAGCTGCCAGCGCTGGGCGGCGGCGTAGTCCGTGATGGTCTTCTTGACGAACTCGTTGTGGTCGTTGTTGAAGTCCGCCGCCTGGACGACCTGCAGCCGGCCGGTCACGGCCGCCTGCGACACCACCCCGGCCTGCGCCACCGACACCCCGGCCACCTGCAGCGCCGCCAGCGTCCCCGCCGCCTGGCCGGCGCGCGAGAACATGCCCCTCCGCGTGATACGCCCCATGTCCGCTTTCCCTCTGTTCGCCACTACTACTACAGCTAGGGCGACTCAGCCATTATCGAGGGCGCCGATACACGTCCGCAACTTTTGGCCGGGCCCGGAGGGCTGCGGGACCCGGCGCGGGCGGGCGCAACCGGGTCGCAACGGGACGTGAATCCGGACGCAACCGGCGCCCGCGGAGCGGCGCCCCGCCGCGGGGCCCGGCCAGGCCGGGGCTAGGCGCCGGGGAGACCGAAATCGCGGTAGAGGGCGACGGCGCGGGCGTGGGCCTCGGCCACCGCCGCCGCCGCCGGCCGGCCGGCGAGGACGGCGCGCAGCATCCCGGCGCCGAAGCGCAGCGCGCCGACGGCCTGGGCGGCGCCCGTCTCCGGCCCGCCGTTGCCGCTGGCGCTGACGAACGCGTCCCCGTCCAGATCGAGCTCGGCGCGGAAGCGCGCCGCCGTCGCCGCCCAGGGCGCGCCCGCGATCGCCGGATCGTCCCAACCGCCGAGGTAGCCGGGGAGGGCGAAGCGCCCCCCGGCGCCCCACAGGCGGCGCTGCTGGACGGCGTCCAGGAGGGCCTCCAGGAATCGCTCCGCCGCCTCGGGCGCCGGACCGCGGGGCAGGAGCCAGGCCGCGCCGCCGCCCACGGCCCGGGGGCGGGCCACCGGCCCGGCCAGGGTGCGCAGGTAGCTGACCTCCGGCCCGGCGCCGTCGATCCCGGGCAGGGCGCGCTCGGTGTAGGTGTAGGCCGTCTCGCCGCGCCCGAACGCGGCGTTCTTCTCGCCGTCCGTCCAGGCCCCCGCCTGGGGGTGGACACGGGCGCCGGCCAGGGTCGCCGCGAGCCACTCCAGGGCGGCCACCGTCTGCGGCGTGTCCAGGTTGACCCGCTCCCCCTTGCGGTCGGCCAGGCCCCCGCCCCAGGCGTGAATCGCCCCCCAGCACCAGGCGTCGGCGTCCGCCGAGTCCGCGCCCCCGATCCCCCACCCCGGGTCGTCCGGGGCGCGGCCGGCCAGGGTCAGGCGCAGGGCGTCGTAGCTCAGGACGCCGTCGGGCGCGCCCCCGGACAGGGGCAGGGGCAGCGGCAGCCGCGCCCAGTGACCGACCAGGCGCTGGTACCAGGGCACGGCGAACCACCTCCCGGCGATCACGTGGAGGGTCTCGTTGACCCGGGACGTCCCCCCCAGCCGGGCGCGCAGGCGACGCATCAGGCCGGAGACGTCCTGCACCAGGCCCTGGGCCTGCAGGCGGGCGACCTGGGCGTCCCGGCCGAGCAGCAGGACGGCGTCCGGGGGCGTCCCGGCCTGCACGGCGGCGAGCAGGCGGTGGGCGGTGGCGGCCGGCCCCCCGGCGGCCGGACCGCCGGCGGTGAAGGCCTCGAGCGACTGCGCCTCGACCGCCGTCGCCGTGGCGGCCCCCGTCGCGGCCACGGCCTGGTCGACGGCCGCGTCGAGCGCCGGCAGTCCCTCCCGCGCGATCACCAGGCGCAGCCGGGCCACCGGACGGCCCCCGACCACCGGCCCCGGCGTCCCGGCCGGGGCGGCGGGCGCCGCCGGCGCCCAGGGCGCGGCGCAGGCGGCGCAGGCGGGCCCGAGGGCCGCCACGGCCGCCAGCAGGGAACGGCGCGAGCGCCGCGCGCTCACCGCCCGGCCCGCCCGGCCCGGCCGGCCCATCCGCTCCTCATCTGCGCTCGTACCCTGCCTGCCCTGCCTGCTCCACAACGCTCCCGCGCCGGACGCCGCCGTCCCACCGGCTCGAGGGGGGACGCGGCGCCCACCCGGCGCGGGTATAGAACGGCCATCCGGGCGGGCCCGGGCCGGCTACCGGCCGGCCGGCGCGCGGCCGGCCCAGAGCCGGGCCAGGGTGTCCCGGGGCTGCCAGCCGAGGAGGCGCCGGGCCTTGGCGTTGCTGTACTTGCCGTGGGGCAGGTCGGCCAGGATGTGGAAGGTCTCGAAGGGAGAGGGCAGCGTCGCCACCTCGAGCGCCCGGCGGACGGCGTGGCCGGCGTCCTCCCAGGAGACGGTCATGGGGAAGACGCCACCCCCCCGGCGCTGCGCCGTCTCCGGGTCGGCGAAGATCGAGAACAGCAGGGCCGGCACCTCCAGGTCGTAGTACTCGGCGAAGACCCGCATCGCCTCCTCCCCGAGGAACTTGCTGTGCCCGTAGAGGGAGGTGCCGGGG